>JACDDS010000006.1 GCA_013816805.1 Chitinophagales bacterium
CGGTTTATAAAAACAGCAGTGCATGTAATTCAGGAATACATGCGGCACACAGTGCTGCAGCTGTAAGCCAAAATAACAGTGCAAGCTCCACTCAGTCATTTTGCATTATTGATGATTTTGGAGAGCCCTATATGCTGATGGCTACATCTACCGGGCCTAATTGCTATTCTTTAACAGGAACTGCTTCTATTACCGGTGGTGCTACAGAAGACTGGCCCGTTTCAGGAACTTTCTGTAATGGCTTTATCACTATCACGGCTACTAACCCTAACCCTGATGGTTGTACATCATTCGTTGATGCGGTTAATTTCAGATGGCATTACACTTGCGGAAAGAATGCATCTACTTGTGCAATGGAAGGCGGATACCAGCAAGTATGCTTTGGTGGTATAATTGGTGAATTTACATTAGGTGCTACGGTTTATAAAAACAGCAGCGCATGTAATTCAGGAATACATGCGGCAGGTAGTTCTGCATCTGTGAAAGGAAGTAAAATTTCTATAAGCTTACCTGTTAACATTTCGGTAGCTCCAAGTATAATTTCCAACAATGCTACTATTACATATAGCCTGGGCAATGCTGGAAAGGTGAGCCTTTCAGTTTATAATAGTTTAGGTCAGGAAATTAAGCAATTAGTAAATGGAAATATGGCAGCAGGAAATTATACGATCAACTGGAATGCAGAAAATAATAACGGTACTTCTGTTAGCAAAGGAATTTACTTTATTGTCCTGCGTGCAGATGGAAAAGTACAAACTGCAACTGTTTCAAAAAATTAAGAGTTTATAAATCATACAAGCTTTTTCGAGTGGCTGCATATTGCAGCCACTTGCTTTTTATATAAGCGCAGTATGAATTAATTTTTCAAAAAAATCAGGGAAGCTTTATCTTCGTAATCCTGATGACTTATGTTAAGTTTCTTTTATGCTCCATCTATTTGGTGAGTGTTATTTATGCATTCGCTCAGGATACTCACTTTTCCCAGTTTTATCAGGCGCCATTATTAATTAATCCTGCAAAAGCCGGATTTTTTAATGGAAATTATCGCTTACAGGGAATCTATCGCAGTCAATGGAAGGAGATAACCATGCCGTTCAAAAGTATAACTGGTACTGCAGATTTGAGTCTTCCTGCAGGCGAAAAAAAAAATAACCTCTTTGGCATTGCTGTTACCTCATTTGCTGATAAGGCAGGTGATGCAGATTATACCACAAATGAAATAAATGCTTCACTTTCATACCATCAGTCCTTTGGCAACGATCACCGTCATTTCATTGGCTTAGGGATTTCTACGGGTGTAGCAAATACCACTTTTGATTATAGCAAACTGATTTTTGATGAGAACTATAAGAATGGCAGTAATACAGAATCGCTTCCTCTTTCAAAAGCTCATTATCTGGATTTTTCCGCGGGAATAGAGTACAATTATTTAAATGAAAAAACCCAGTATAATTTTGGTATTGCAGTTTTTCATATTAACCATCCGGCACTTAATTACTTTGGAAGTTATGACGGCGCTTATATCACCCGCAGATTATCCTTAAGTGCCGGCGCTGCTGTCATGCTTTCCAAGTCAATCGATCTGCAGCCACATGCTGTATTTTTTTTACAGGGTGGTGAAGGCGAAATGGAATTAGGGACCGATTTCAAAATGCAATTGGAAAAAAATAATATTTCACATTACGATGTTTATTTCAGTGGCTATTACCGCGTCGGTGATGCCTTTATCCCGGGTTTACGGATAGATATGAATGATCTTTCATTTGCACTTACGTATGATTTTACGGTATCAAAGTTATCTGCAGTTAATAAGTACAGTGGTGGCCCTGAATTATCCGTAACCTACACTGGTAAATTTAAAGGGTCTGTAAAAACTTTTAATCCACGCTTTTAATTATGTAGAAAAATCACTTCCAGAAACGAAACCAATTAAATTTTTTCTTAACTGAACCAGCCGATTTGTTCTTTTTATCTGTTTCATAAATGCTATTGCTGCGCCGTATTATTGGGGGGGACATAAAAGGACTGAGTCCGAAAGAGGAAAGCAAATAATTTGTGGATTCAACAGGAGAGAATTGCAAATGGTTTTCAACATCTAAATAAAATTTCCCAATACTTGCCCACTCTGCAAATTTATTCTTGTTCAGGCGTGTTCTAAGATCATGCACAAATCCGGATAATTCTTTTATTACAGCATCATGCTTAAGATCAGATTTTGCTGAAAGATGCTCTGTCAGGATATCATCTTTTATGTCCGGCGCAGGTACAAATTGCAAAATTTTTTTTGGAGGTTCGAAAATATGTTGGACCGGATGAATAGAAGCCGGTGCATTTTTAGAGACTATGGTTCCCAAACCAGGAATAATTAGACTGTCCTGATGATATAACAGTTCATGAATAGATTTTTCAATTTTCCGCATAAACTTATTTTATTAAGGCAATAACATTGACTGATGATTTCTTACCAGCCGGAAGCAAGTACATCCGCTATATGTATGGTTTTCATAGCAATATTATTTTTCTTTATATAACCTTCTATGTGCATGAGGCATGAGAGATCTGTAGATATTACATATTCTGCCTCAGTACTTTTTGCATTTTCTACTTTTTGATCTGCCATTGCAGATGAGATATCATCAAACTTTACTGCAAAAGTTCCTCCAAACCCACAGCAGGTTTCGCTTTCATTCATTTCGTGCAGCTCTAATCCTTTTACGTGGGAGAGCAATATACGGGGCGCTGTTTTTATTTTACATTCCCGTAAAGCTCCGCAGGCATCATGGTAAGTAGCTGAGGCATTCATTACTGCACCAAGATCTGTGATGTTCAGTACGTTTACCAGAAACTCTGTAAACTCATAAGTATTCTTCTGTAGTTGTCTGCACTCATTATGTAGCGCAGAATTGTCAAACAGTTCATTGTAGAAGTTTCTTACAAACCCTACGCAACTTCCACTTGGTGCAACCACATAATTATAGTCAGAAAAATCATGAATAAATTTTTCACAAACGGCCCTGGCTTCATTCCAAAAACCCGAATTAAATGCAGGCTGACCGCAACAGGTCTGCGCTGGATTGTAAACCACCTCGCAGCCTGCCTTTTCAAGAACCTTAATCATATTAAAACCTGTTTCTGGGTATAACTGATCGACAAAACAGGGTATAAAAAGATTTACTTTCAATTAATTATTTTTCGGGCGCTAAGGTATGAATAAGAGAAGCGTCAATACTGCTTTGTGTTATAAAAAAAATTCAAACCGCTATTGTTATTAATGATGATCCATAATTTGAGAAAACCTTCTTTTCTTTTTCACAAAATAATCCCATACAATAGAGCCACGATATACTCCATTCATATTATCAAATAAAAAATGTTCGTTATCCTTCCGGCGCTTCTTCCATTTTCGAAGATGGAAAAGAAAGTGCCACTGTGCTTTAGTTATAGCAAAGAAATCACTGACGTTTCCTTTTAAAAGAGAGCGGATTCCCGCAAAACCATCCAATATCATTCTAAATAAAATGGTGGAAAACAACTGACCCGCAGGCAGGTTTTTCACCATCATAATCAAGTTATTCCGAAAATTTAAATATGTCTTGTATGGATTCCCCTGGGGTAAGCTTCCGCCGCCCAAATGGTAAACCACAGATTCGGGCTGACAAATAATAGTATAACCTGCGTTTTTTAAACGCCAGCAAAAATCTATTTCTTCCATATGTGCAAAAAAATTTGCGTCAAAACCACCTAATGATTCATATATCTTTTTGCGAGTAAGCATACAGGCTCCGGAACACCAGAAAATTTCTCCGATCTGATCATATTGTTGCTCATCTTCTTCTATAAAATCAAAGACTCTTCCTCTGCAAAATGTATATCCCCATCTGTCCATCCAGCCGCCTGCAGCACCTGCATATTCAAAATGAGATCGGTTATTATATGCCTTTATTTTTGGTTGAACAGCTCCTACTTTTTTATCATTCATCATTATTTCAAGCATTGGTGCGAGCCAATTATCTGTAACAGCAACATCCTGGTTAATGAGCACTATATATTCTGAATCAATCAGCTTTATAGCCTCATTATAGCCTCCTGCAAATCCGTAATTTTTTTTTAATGAAATAACTTTTACAAACGGGAATCTTTTTTTGAGATAATCGACAGAATCATCATCAGAAAAATTGTCGGCCACCACTATATCCATTTCCATGGTTTGGTGTTCAAGAAGAGAGGGTAGAAATTCTTCTAGTAATTTTTTTCCATTCCAGCATAACACTATCACGGCTACTTTTTCTAAACGCTCCACTAATAAGGGATCTTTTAAATAGGATTATGGAATTGGAATTTTCTTAGAATACCACTGATTGTATTACCCCATTAATATAATGGAATCTTTAATGATTGATATCATAATTATAGTCGACATGACTGCCCATTGAATTTGGGTATCGGGTATTATCTAAATTTGTATAATTATATTTTTCCTTTACCCTGTCAAATACCTTGTAGCGCCACCTCGGATCATTCAGTTCGCCATATGCTTCGGAGTGAATGAGCTTATAGTCATTAGTAACCAGATCAGGGTTGTAGAATACAAAACGGATATTTGTCTGGTTGGTAACCGGTAATTTATAATATTGCCAGATTTCATATGGAAAAGCTGCTGGGTCGTGATCATCTTTTTGAATGCTGTTAGGCGATCCATATTGAAGAAAAACTCGTCCCCGATCTGTTTCCCAGCTGTAATTTATTTGAGAATTATAGTAGGTGTTTGCGATATCCACTTGTTTTTTGTAACCGTGCCATACTTTTAGCGGATCCTCATTACTCCGTTTTAGCCAGAAGTTATAGAAAACCTGCCTTCTGAGTAAATCATCGTTACTAATAAGAACTCGATTGAGATAATCTTTTTCATAGTCTTCCGCAATAGGATTTATGCACCTGAGGTAATATGTTACGGAATCTGAAGGAATGGCTACTACGAATGTATTTTCGATGTTGAGCAATGAAATATTATTTAACTCAACTACCGAATTGTTATTTGAACGCTGGAAAAAAGTCGATTGCTCTCCCAATATTTCGTTACGCTTATTTTTGACCTGGATGTTGATCCTGTAATTTCCGGAAGGCAAGTTGGTAATATCAAATTCAGAAAACACAAAATTTACTGATGATGCTTTTTGCCTGGAAAAATGAAAAAGGTCGCTGGCAACCTGGTCTTTTTGAGCATATTTTATTGAATAGGTAATTATAATTTCGTTTTCTCCCACTATTTTATCAGCATTGTAGATCTCATTATAGAAAATAATTTTATTCAGATTTGAGGGATAATAATTTACAGGATAAGGTTTAATATCATATCCGTTTTTGGAATACACATTTTTCTTACTGGTAGCCTTATAGTTTTCTACAAGTTCTACGCTGGAAAGAGATATTTTACCCCGGTCGAAATTCAGTTTTATATCTTTGGCAATTCTGCTGCTAACTTCAGGACGATTTACATCCAGGGCATTCAATTCAACTGTATATTCTCCTTCAGGAAGAGATACCCTTCGCAGGTCAAGCAGATTAAATGCAATGTTTGAGGTATCGGAAATTTCCGGAGTACGCAGTAAATATTTATCATATGCCACAACAGCTGTATCATGCAGGTACATCAGGGTTATTTGTATTCCACCATCATATTTTCCATTATTGTTCTTAATATATCGTATTGTTTGCCCTGGAATCGATAAATACGTTTCAACATAAGGAGTATCTGTTTGGGTCGAAAGGAAAACACAATTCTCCATATAACATTTTATGGGCTGTGAAAAAGCCACTGAGGCAAGCGATAATAAAAGCATTGAGAAAATGGCAGAACTGTAAATACTTTTCATCGCTGCATTTTTAAGAACTGAAAGTTACAATTTTGCCTCTATATCATGCTTCATTTCGACGAACATTTAAAGTAAAAAGATGAATACAGATGGTTCAGCCTCTTCCCTTTTATTTCCTGTTCCATATCTTCCTTCTGTTTCATTGTTTATCAAATTACAATCCTCTAATACCATTGTTATAGATGCGAATAGGGCATTTAAAAAAGCGGAACATATAAACAGGTGCAGCATTAGTGGTGCCAATGGAATTATTAAATTAAGTGTGCCAGTGGCAGGAGGCAGAGGTGTAAAGCAACCACTTAAAAACGTTCGGATAGCAAACAATGAGCCGTGGCAACGCATACATTGGGGAAGTATTTATTCCGCTTATGCCAAAAGCGCATTTTTTATTTTTTATGAGCATAAGTTTGCACCGTTTTATCAAAAGAATTATAATTTCCTTCTTGATTTTAATACGGAACTATTAGCTGTCTGTTGCGAAATATTAAAATTTAGAAAGTTAATTGAGAAGGATGGTAACCAGGAAAGCAATGGTCCAATTATCTCGCCACTGCTATTTCAGATTAAAATGAGCATACCGGCCTATCAACAGGTTTTTATTGATAAGCACAATTTTATTTCTGACTTAAGTATTGTTGATTTAATTTTTAACTGTGGCCCTGAAAGCACGGTTTATTTGAATAGATGCCTTTCTTTAATTTAATTTTTGCAAAGCACTTACTATATTCTGTTCCATTCGTTTAATAATATTTTCGCTTGCCGACTTTTCAAAATTTCTTCCCGTAATCTTTTCATAGAGCTCAATATATCGTTCGGATATGCTTTGAATCCATTCATCACTCATAGCAGGCACCGTTTGGTCTTCTTTTCCCATGAAATTATTTTCGATCAGCCATTCGCGTACAAATTCCTTCGATAATTGTTTTTGAGGTTCGCCGTTACGTTGCCGCTCTTCAAATCCATCTAAGTAAAAGTAACGTGATGAATCCGGTGTATGAATCTCATCTATTAAAATAACCTCGCCGTTCAATTCCCCAAATTCGTATTTTGTATCTGCCAGGATTAATCCCTGCTTTTGGGCGAACTGCGTTCCAAAGGCAAAAAGTTTTTTGGTATACTCTTCGAGTTTATCATATGTCTTTTTTGAAACAATTCCCTGTGCTATAATTTCTTCCCTGGAAATATCCAGGTCATGTCCTGCAGATGCCTTGGTACTGGGTGTAATGATAGGTTCTCTAAAAGGATCATTTTCTTTCATTTCATCAGGAAGCGATACTCCGCATAATGTGCGTTTACCGCTTCTATATTCGCGCGCTGCATGGCCGGCAAGGTAACCGCGAATTACCATTTCTACTTTAAATGGTTCACACTTTTTTCCAATAGTCACGTTTGGATCAGGAATGTCAACCATCCAGTTCGGAGCAATATGCCTTGTCTCGGCAAGAAAATAAGCAGCAACTTGATTCAGAACCTGGCCTTTAAAAGGGATGGGATGAGGGAGCACTACATCAAAGGCAGAAATGCGGTCACTCACAACCATCACGAGATAGTTATCAGCAATCGTATATACATCACGCACTTTTCCCTCATAAAATCCAGACTGATGGGGAAGCTGAAAATCTGTTTTATAAATCGCATTCATAACTTATGGAAGGGCCGTAAATTGAAGTACCCAGGCACTACAATATAAGGGTGGATGATGTAAGAGAACGAAAAAAATAATATTACAAATCCAATTAATAAAAATTATCCATTGCGCAGTTCAAAATCCTTCATCAGTTCAATAAGGAGATTTACGCCTTCGATAGGCATGGCGTTATAAATTGAAGCCCGAAAACCACCTACTGATCGGTGACCCTTAATTCCGATACATCCATTTTCCTTTGCAAAGTTGTTGAAATCGTCCTCCAATTCTGGCTTAACAATACGAAAACAAACATTCATAAGTGACCGGTCTTCGGGCACAACTGTGCCTTCAAATAACTTACTGCGATCAATTTCTTCATAGAGAATACCCGCTTTTTCCTTATTGCATTGCTCCATCACTTTTAGTCCGCCACGGTCTTTTATCCATCTTAATGTAAGAAGGCAAACATAGATTGCAAAGGTGCTTGGAGTATTGTGCAAGGAACTGTCTTTTATATGGCTGCGATAATCCATCATAGTGGGGATCTGCCGGTTTACTTTTCCAAGCATTTTTTCATTTACAATTACCAGAGTTGCTCCTGAAGGTCCAAGATTTTTTTGGGCACCTGCATATATCAAAGAGAATTTTTTGCCATCTGATTCGCGTGAGAAAATATCACTTGACATATCGGCTACAATTGGAACAGAGCTTTTTGGCAACTCGTGCATTTGCAACCCGTGAATGGTTTCATTTGAAGTGATATGAAAATAGGTTGCATCAGATGGGATAGAATAATTTTTTGGTACATAGGTAAAATTATTATCCTCTGAAGAGGCAACCACATCCACTTTTCCAAAAAGCTTTGCCTCTTTAATCGCTTTTTTCGACCAGGAACCGATTTCCAGGTAAGCGCCTTTACCGTTTTCATCGAGAAGATTAAAAGGTATCTGGCAAAATTGCATAGTAGCGCCGCCCTGAAGAAATAATACTTTCTGATCTTCGCTCAACTGCAGCAGGTCTCTTACATGTTGAATGGCTTCTTCTAAAATGGCCACAAACTCTTTGCTTCGGTGTGAAATTTCGATGAGGGAAAGTCCGATATTGTCTAATTCCAGTACAGCTTTTGAAGCCTGCTCAAGAACAGTGGGAGGCAGGATAGCAGGACCAGAATAGAAATTATATTTTTTCATTTAATATCATTTAACAGACGTGCAAAGCTATAGAAATATTTGTGCTGCAATAGTTGAATTGCGCAATCATTGTTATTGTGCCAGCAAAGATTTAGTGATATGTTGATTTTAATAGAATTTTCTTTTTTCGGTTAAAGGTCTAAATTTGCGGTCCATTAAATTCCTCCTTAGCTCAGTTGGTTAGAGCGGCTGACTGTTAATCAGTAGGTCCCAGGTTCAAGTCCTGGAGGGGGAGCGCAATTGCAAGTAAACTGTTCATTCTATTTGTGTGATTTCTTAACCTTGTCGGCTGATTTAGACTAATCCGGACAGGTCTCCCATGTTCAAGTCCGGGGAGCTGAGAAAGTTCGCTTTTTTTATCTTCAAGGGTTACATACTATATAAAAGCTGGACCGATTTTATACAGTCGAACGGATAATATAGAATCCGGTTTAAAATTCATAAATACATAATTCAAAAGAGGATATGGACAAAGGGTGAAATTCCATGGCAGAAAAGAATGGTTATAATTTTTTATTTCTGGTCTCTTTTAAATTTTCCATTTATCATTAAGATAATAACATTATTGACTGCAAAAGTAACAAGCATGGCTATAGTACTGATCGTATATTTTGAAAAGATCTGAAGGCTAAATCTCATTTCACTGAACTTTTTCCATTCAGAATTCTTTAGTTTTAAACCGTGATTACTTTAATCACGTATTTATGTTATGAATCTACGCTTCAGTAAATACATACCCCCGCCAGAAGGAGGTGATCCGTTCAGAAGATTGCTGGATACGTTCCTCCAATTGATGCAGTTCACCAAGGGTGATCCATATGAAGTTTTGCAATGGATGAATGAATTAGATAAAGAATATGAGCTTACAGATGATGAATATGGAATGGGTGATTTTATTGAAGATCTAAAGGAGAAAGGATATTTGGAGGAAAATCCTGTTACCGGTAATTTGAGCGTAACTGAAAAGACAGGACAGGTTATTCGCAAGCGTTCCCTAGAAGAAATCTTCGGGAGGTTAAAAAAATCGCGATCAGGAAATCACAAAACCACTTATTCCGGAGAAGGGGACGATCTCACTACAGATACGCGACCTTTTATTTTTGGAGACTCCATAGATCATATAAATGTAACCTCTTCTATTCGCAATGCCCAGATTAACCATGGTGTTGATGAGTTTAAGTTGACTGAGGAAGACCTGGAAATTCAGGAGCGTGAATTAAAGACACAAACTTCCACAGTGCTCATGATTGATATTTCTCATAGCATGATCCTGTATGGAGAAGACCGGATTACACCTGCTAAGAAAGTTGCCATGGCGCTATCGGAATTAATTACAACCAAATTTCCTAAGGATACGCTGGACATAGTGGTGTTTGGAGATGATGCAGCAAGAATAGAAATGAAGGATTTGCCTTATTTACAGGTTGGCCCTTTTCATACTAATACGTGTGCCGGACTTGATCTGGCTATGGAACTATTGCGGAGAAAAAAAGCTAACAATAAGCAAATATTTATGATTACGGATGGCAAGCCATCATGTTTGAAAGAAGGAGGACGGTATTACAAAAATAGCTTTGGATTGGACCGGAAAATCGTAAATAAAACATTAAATAAGGCTGCTCAGTGTAAGCGTATAAATATACCCATCACTACTTTTATGATTGCCGATGATCCATATCTTCAGCAATTTGTTCGCGAGTTTACCAAAACGAATAATGGCAAAGCTTTTTACAGCTCACCGGATAATGTGGGTACCTTTTTATTTGAAGACTTTGTGCGGAACAGGCGCAAACATTTGAGATAACAAATTGTTCCTAATTAGAAGTTAGATTGGCTTAGAGATATGAATCTGGATAAAATAAGAACGCTTGGAGCTTTAAAGCGCTCAGGATATCAGTCAACAGGAATTCGTGAAGAAATGAGAATTAATCTCATCCAGGCATTAAAGCTTCAGAAAAATGTTTTTGAGGGCATTCAGGGATATGATGAATCAGTAATTCCTCAATTGCAAACTGCTATCCTTTCGCGCCACAATATTATTCTGCTTGGATTAAGAGGACAGGCAAAAACGCGTCTGGCAAGGTTAATGGTGAATTTACTGGATGAACACGTACCTATAATAGCAGGATCGGAAATGAATGACGATCCATTAAAGCCTATATCGCGATTTGCTAAAGATATATTGGCTGAAAAAGGTGATGAAACCCTTATTTCATGGCTGCCCCGTGAGGATCGCTATACTGAAAAATTAGCAACGCCGGATGTGTCTGTAGCGGATTTAATTGGTGACGTTGATCCTATAAAAGCTGCCACTTTGAAATTGCCATATTCCGATGAACGCGTAATCCATTATGGCATTATCCCACGTTCGCACCGTTGCATTTTTGTAATTAATGAGCTGCCCGACCTCCAGGCCCGCATACAAGTTTCGCTCTTCAATATTTTACAGGAAGGTGATATACAAATACGGGGTTTTAAGATGCGTTTACCTCTCGATATTCAATTTGTTTTTACAGCAAATCCGGAGGATTATACGAACCGTGGGTCTATTGTGACACCATTAAAAGACCGGATTGACAGCCAGATATTAACTCACTACCCTCGTAGCGTAGTCACTTCAAGGACTATTACAGAACAGGAATCTGAGATCCCTTTTTCTCAGAGTGAAACGATAACCATTCCTTCGTTATTAAGAGACCTTATTGAGCAAACAGCAATTGAAGCAAGGGAAAGTGATCTGGTTGATAAAAAAAGTGGTGTTTCAGCACGGTTAACCATTTCAGCTCTTGAAAATTTATACAGCACCATTGAATTGAGAATGTTATTAAACGGTGATTTGAAAGGATATGCGCGTGTTAATGATATTTATGGAATCCTTCCCTCTATAACCGGTAAGGTAGAATTGGTTTATGAAGGAGAGGTGGAAGGCATAGCAAATGTGGCAACCATGCTGATCGGTAAGTCAATCAGGAAGCATTTTTCCGAAATTTTCCCTAATCCTGAAAAATTAAAAAAATCTAAACAGAAGAACCCGTTTGCAGAAATTGTAAATTGGTTTAATGAAGGAAACACAGTTGATATTTTACAGAATGCAAACCAGAAAGAATATGAAAAGCAATTGCTGTACGTCAAAGGATTAAACGATTTGGTAAAATCTTACTTTCCCCGTGCTTCACGGGATGAACAATTGTTCATGATGGAGTTTGTGCTTCATGGGTTATCTGAATTTTCACAGTTGAGTAAGCACAAGCTCGAAACAGGCATTCAGTTTAAAGATTTACTGGGCAGCATAATGAATTTTGGTTCCGTTGAAGAGGAAGAAACGGGATTAAATTAAGTCCTATACAAAGGAGCTCTTACCATTTGGAACACTTGTCCTTCTCATTATTTTTACTTTTATCGCCCTAAAATCACCACATCAAAGATTCCATTCAGAGAAGGCGTATTGCTGTTCTAGGATCTACCGGTTCCATCGGAAGACAGGTATTGGATGTTATTAATCTTCAAAAGGATTATTTTGAAGCGGAAGTGCTATGTGCAAACAGCAATGCTGATCTATTGATTGAGCAGGCACGGGCTTTTTTACCCAATTGTGTGGTTATAGCTGACGAGTCCAAATATTTATTAGTTAAAGAAGCGCTTAGCAGCCTTGACATTAAAGTATATAGTGGCACTAATGCGATGAGTCAGGTTGTACAAATGGAATCGGTGGATGTAGTGCTCACCGCAATGGTTGGTTTTGCCGGGCTTAAACCTACTATTGCTGCTTTAGAAGCCGGTAAATGTGTAGCTCTTGCAAACAAAGAGACACTCGTAGTTGCCGGACAGCTTATAACTGAATTAGCGCGTGAGAAAGGTGTAAATATCTATCCGGTTGATTCAGAGCATTCGGCAATCTTTCAATGCCTGACCGGAGAATGGAACAATCCTATTGAAAAAATTTATCTCACGGGATCCGGCGGTCCATTTCGTGGAAAAAAAGCAGATGACCTTAAAAAAGTTTCCTGTGCCGCTGCATTAAATCATCCTAATTGGAATATGGGAGCTAAGATCAGTATTGACTCTGCTACGCTGATGAACAAAGGATTGGAAGTAATGGAAGCAAAATGGTTATTCGGGCTGAAGCCAGAGCAGGTTGAAGTATTAATTCATGCCCAATCAATTATACATTCAATGGTGCAATTTGAAGATGGCAGTATAAAGGCACAGATGGGAATGCCTGATATGCGCTTGCCAATTCAATTTGCATTGGGTTACCCTCAGCGATTAAAAAGTGATTTTCCACGCATCAATTTTACAAACTATCCGCAGCTCACCTTTGAACCTCCGGATACCGAAACATTTCGTAATCTTGCCCTCGCCTATAAAGCACTGAAACAGGCCGGTAACATGCCTTGCATTTTAAATGCGGCAAACGAAATTGCTGTTGATGCTTTTTTAAAAGAAAAAATTTCCTTCCTGGATATTTCAAATATGATAGAATCGTCTATGGATAATGTTTCATTTATCAGTAACCCTTCCTACGAAGATTATGTAATGTCTGATATGCAGACCAGAAGTTACGCAATGTCTCTTATTTGATTTATACCAATTAAGAAAAAAAATTTCCTAAAATAATTTATCGCTACAGTAAGAATGAATGAAGTTTTAATTAAGGCCGGGCAGTTAATCCTTTCGCTCTCCATATTAATAGTGATCCATGAGATGGGTCATTTTATGGCAGCACGTTTTTTTAAAACCCGTGTTGAGAAGTTCTATCTTTTTTTTAATCCGTGGTTCTCATTGTTCAGCTTTAAAAGAGGCGAAACGGAATATGGAATGGGCTGGATACCTCTTGGAGGATATGTGAAGATTTCAGGAATGATAGATGAATCAATGGATAAAGAGCAGTTAAACCTTCCTCCGCAGCCCTGGGAGTTTCGGAGTAAACCTGCCTGGCAGCGATTGATCATCATGCTTGGGGGTATTACCATGAATGTATTGCTCGGTATTTTCATTTACTGGATGATATTATTTTTTAGCGGAGAAGAATACATTCCTGCGGCAAACGTAAAGTATGGGATTGTTGTTGATTCTATAGGTATTGAACTCGGACTTCGGAATGGTGATAGAATAATTGCTATTGATAAGGAACCCGTTGAAAATTTTCAGAAAATACCAGGCAGTATCATTATCAACATGGCCCGGTCTATTACTGTACAGCGTAATGGAGACCAGAAAGAGATTCCGGTTTCACCATTAATGATCAAGAAAATTATTGACACTAAAAGCATTGATTTCATTTCTCTGCGTTGGCCATTCGTGATCAAATCTTTTGCATCTGGTTCCGTGGCAAAAAATGCGGGCTTAGCAGAAAATGATCAGGTAATTGCTATTAACGGGCAGTCTACTTTTTTTTACGATGAGGTAAAGAAAATGCTGACAGCAAATAAAGGACATCAGGTTGATGTAACAGTTTTGCGCAATGTTGATACACTTACACGGAAAATGTTGCTCTCCTCCGATGGCTTAATGGGTGTGCAGGTAGCTCCTCCAACAGATTTTATGCAAACAAAAATTATCCATTACTCATTATTTGCTGCATTGCCTGCCGGTGTGGGAAAAGCTTATGAAACACTCATGAATTACATCAAACAATTTGCTCTTATATTTTCACCCAAAGTGCAGGGATATAAGCACCTTGGAGGATTTATTAGTATTGGAAATGCATTTGAATCCAGGTGGGATTGGCTAGCCTTTTGGTCACTTACGGGATTTCTTTCACTTGCACTGGCTTTCATGAATTTACTGCCAATTCCGGCACTGGATGGCGGTCATGTATTGTTTACATTATACGAAATGGTAACCAAAAGAAAACCCAGCGAAAAATTTCTGGAGTATGCACAGGTAGCAGGTATGATCCTCTTATTTGCTTTACTTGTATTCGCAAACGGAAACGATATTGTAGGACTTTTCCGGTAAAATTCTGAGGTATTCCAAAAAGCAATCTGCTTGGCATCCGGCAAAGTTTGGATACTTTTGCCAATATCGAATGTACTCATGCCCGGGTGGCGGAATTGGTAGACGCGCCAGACTCAAAATCTGGTATTGGCAACAATGTGCTGGTTCGATTCCAGTCCCGGGCACCTTTAATGAATCGCTATTCGTCTCAAATCAGCATTCTTCTATACCGGGACACTAGAAAATTTTAATGCTGACTTTATCTTTTCCATAGGTGGATTAAAATAGCCATATGTTAACTGCGGAAATTCTTTTTTAATCAACTGCATCATTTTCCTGATCCCAATACATTCACCTGTGTCTATTATTCCCATTCTTTCAAGGTACCAATCCGGATCTATGTTAAAGTTTCGCCATTGAATCATGTTAAGATCAGTCTCTTTGATAAACTTTCGCAGCGCTTCATACTCATGTATATTGTCAGTCATTCCCGGGAAAGTGAAGTAATTTATGGAAGCCCACCGGTTGTATTTGCGTGCAACGCTTACCGATTCTGCAAGAGCTTCAAAAGAATAGTTATTCGGAAGGTAATATCCTTCATAGATTTCTTTACGGACGCTATTCGTGCTTACGCGAATACTGTTTAAACCTGCCTTACACAACTCTTCAACAGCTTGCGGCATACTGCCGTTAGTATTAATATTAATGATGCCTTCTTGTGTTTGTTTTCTTATTTCTCGAATGGCATCACGAATGGTTTCCCACATCAATAACGGTTCCCCCTCACATCCTTGCCCGAAACTTACTACTGAACTGCGCGCATTTATTAAATGGTGAACGGCATACTGAACAATTTCTTCTGTAGTAGGCTTAATGGTTAAGCGATCCTGCGTGCTTTTTATACTTTCCAGTTCTGGTTGAAAAGAGATACAGCCAATGCAATTTGCGTTACAAGCCGGGGAGGAAGGAATAGGGGCTTCGTAACGATTCAGGAAAAAATTCCGCGCTGCAGGACATCGATAGGTGAGCGCGCAATTATTACCGATGTGAGCGAGTAATCGATTTTCCGGAAAAAGGGTTAGCCACGCAGTTACACTTTTTTCCACCTTCTCCTGATCAAAGCTTTTAGGTTCCTGACGTATATCAGTATCAATGCGTGTTGCAGGTACATAAAATTTTCCATCCAGCCACCCAATTGCCGTGTATGCATAAAGGGGAAGGGTTCTCGCATTCTTTTCCTTTACGAAAGATGAAAAATAGAACTGTGTGTGAGCAGGCGCCATTTGTGCTGCAACAGCAATTCCTTTTTTACATACAACCGCCTTGCCCGTCTTTTTATCAAATCCAATCGGATGGCGATCAGGTAACTTGAAAATATCAGTCCCTCCTGGTAATTCGATCAGGTCCTCCACATCTAAAGCCACTGCATCAAAGCCTGACCTTCCACTCATTAACAATCGGGAATCATCCAGAATATTTCCATTTCTATCAGAATAAACAAGATTAGGAATACTGGCAGGGTGCACTACTTTTAAAAAGATTATTGATTGTTAGATGATACTAATTTCTTATACTTTAATAAACCTAAACCTTGCATTTAAAAACAATCAGATTCATTCTTACTAAATTATCGCTCATCGTGAATGCCTAAATTTTGATTCAGGTTGATCACCAGTTCGTCGTTTCGTGGATTTTCATGGATCAGTACAATACTTTCCTCATTTATTTTATTTCTGCTCAATCCCATCAAATTGCTGAGCTTATACAACATCCTGGCACCAACATTTGCATCCCATTCATCTTTACCAGGCGAGACCTCATTTAAATCAAAGCCTATGATTTTTCTTCCGGAGCGAACAACCTGCAGTATTAAGTATACTGCCTGATCAAAATCCAATCCTCCGGGAACCGGAGTTCCGGTATTAGGGCAAAGCTTAGGATCTAATCCGTCAATATCAAAACTCACATACACCTGTTCGGGTAATTCCTGGATAATATCATCACAGACAGCTTTCCACGACTTCCCTTCCATTATATTTCGCTTTAATTGGGCATCGAAAAATGGCTTTATCCTGCCACCCGAGGAGGAGATTTCCTGCAATTCACTTTCAGCAACATCACGAATACCTACCTGCAATAATTTTTTTATCTGGGGTATTTTTAAAGCATTAAACATTATGGATGCATGCGAAAATACAAACCCTTCGTATGCATTACGCAAATCGCAATGGGCATCAATCTGCAAAATTCCAAATTCCGGGTAGAAATCGGCCAACGCTTCAAGAAAGCCGAGTGGTATGCTGTGATCACCACCCAGGAGAGCCGGAAGCTTATTTTGATGCAATACTTCAGACATTTCTGCTTTTACATAACTTTTTAACTCTTGCCCGGCGTTATTAATTTCATTCCTGAACTTTTGCATGGTCTTATTGTCTTTAACAAAACCATTATCTTCCAGGAAAGCAATATACTTAACTGCTTTATGCCTTAATTCCTGGCTCCTCTTTAAGATATTTTTATTCACAGGTTTCATAAATATTCCCCGCTTCCATGCATCGGGTACATCAACATCAAATAAATCAACCTGCAGCGAGGCCTTTTGAATAGCTCTTGGCGCCATCGCTGTTCCGGCATTATATGAAACGGTTACTTCCCATGGAACAGGCAGAATTATAATTTCAGATTCTTCTTCATTAAATGGCAGACCAAAAATTTGATTTCCCATTCCAATACCGCTGGCATCGAAAGATTTTATTTTTTCAGCTTTATCTTTTTTCATTTCCGTTAAACCACAATTAATAAGTTAAAATCGTGCTTGCTAATCATTTTAATCGACAAAAATAAGAAATTCATCAAGCAACAAGGTCATCACTACGTGCCGGTGTCATTCTCCTATTTCTGTTGTAAATTTGCCATATAATTTCCCTCCATGAAAAAGATTCATATTGCAGGTTTAATTGTAATTGCAGTATCTATTGGATTTATAATAACTCTTGCAAGTGATTACAGTCAGTATGAAACATTTTCCAGTGCAAAAGGCGAAACTCAAAAAGATTTTGAGATTGTGGGCTACCTGGCAAAAGGCAAGGAAATGAGTTATGATCCGGTGAAAGATCCGAATTATTTCACCTTTTACTTACAAGATAAAAATGGAGAAGAGCGTAAGGTGATCTTTCAGGGTACAAAGCCTCAGGATTTTGAAAAATCAGAACAGATTGTTTTAAGTGGTAAAATGCATGGTGATGATTTTTATGCCAAAAAAATTCTTATGAAGTGCCCTTCAAAATATAAGCAAAATCAGGTTGCATTCGGCACTGATAATTCCAATACATAATGGATATTCCTTACGAAGGTGAACATTTACTGCCTGGCAATATTGGGCAGCTTTCGGTTTATACTGCATTTGTTTTTTCATTGATAGCAGCCGTTGCTTTTTTTATTTCCTCTTTCACTAAAAGTTTATCGACAGGAAAGTCCTGGAATCAAATAGGAAAAATCCTGTTTTTTATACATGGTGCAGCGGTTATTTCTATCGTAATAAATCTTTTTATTATAATCCATAACCATTATTTTGAATACTACTATGCTTGGTCACATTCCAATTGGGCATTGCCCTCTAAATATCTGCTGGCCTGTTTCTGGGAAGGTCAGGAGGGAAGCTTTTTATTATGGATGTTCTGGAATGTGGTATTGGGAAGTGTCATCATCTTTACCCATCGCCTAAACCAGTCGCGGGTATTAAGTGTGTTTGCCGTAGTACAGGGATTTCTAAGTTCCATGCTTTTGGGCTTGTATACGTTTGGTTATAAGATTGGTAGTACTCCCTTTTCTCTTTTGCGCGATCAAATGGTGAATGCACCTATTTTCCATCGTGCGGATTACATGAGCTTTATTACTGATGGCAATGGATTGAACCCCTTGCTACAGAATTACTGGATGGTAATTCATCCTCCTATATTATTTATGGGCTTTGCATCTACACTGGTGCCCTTCTCCTTTGCTTTATCTGCTCTCATGAAAAGAGATTTCAGTTCGTGGACAAAATCAGTGTTGCCATGGGCTCTTTTTTCTGCGGCCATTCTTGGAACGGGAATTATGATGGGAGGAGCCTGGGCGTATGAATCACTTACGTTTGGTGGTTATTGGGCCTGGGATCCGGTTGAAAATGCTTCTTTGGTTCCGTGGTTAATTATGATAGGAGGGATTCACACTACCCTTGTATTTAATAAGACAGGTCGCTCACTACGAGCTACTTTCATATTTTATATCCTCACTTTCATACTGGTTTTATATTCCACTTTTTTAACACGAAGCGGTATCTTAGGTAATACCTCCGTTCATGCTTTTACGGATTTAGGAATGAGCGGTCAGCTGGTTATCTATATGGCCACGCTGTCTATACCTGCAATTGTGCTGCTAGCTTATTACTGGAAAAAGATTCCTACCGTAATGAAGGACGAAAATATCTGGTCGAGGGAATTCTGGATATTTATCGGGTCTTTATTGCTACTTGTATCTGCTTTTCAGATAACGTTTACTACCTCCATTCCCGTTTGGAATAAATTATTCGGAACTAATTGGGCACCACCGCCCAATGCAGTAGAACATTATAATAAATTTCAAATACCGGTAGCCATTGTGCTTGTGCTCCTTTCTTCTGCAGCACTGTTTCTTAAATTTAAAATATCTGACCGTACACTTTTTAACCGTCGAATGCTTATAAATCTGATTATCAGTGTACCTGTTACAATGTTTATTGCCATTCTGGAAAAGCTGGATCTTATAGCAGTTATCTGTTTGCTATTTGCAGGAGTGTTCGGCATTGTTTCTAATTTCTATTATATCGTTACTGTATTAAAAGGAAAACTCAGGTTGAGTGGTGCAGCGGTAGGCCACTTTGGTTTCGCTTTAATGATGGTAGGAATTTTAATTTCTTCAGCAAAAAAAAATACTATTTCTTCTAATACAATGGGTATCGATTTTGGCAAAGATTTCAGTGCTGAAAACCAGCGAACCAACATGCTGTTGTATAAGAACTCTCCTGTTCAAATGCAGGAATATACAGTAACATATGTTGGTGATTCGGCTTCACCGCCCAATAATTACTATAAGGTAAATTATGAAGTTTTCGATTCGTCAACAGGAAAATTAAAGGACCATTTTACACTTTATCCGAATGCCCAGATCAACCCAAAGATGGGGTTAATTGCAAATCCGGATACCCGGCATTACTGGTATAAGGATCTGTATACGCATGTTACTTCTGTGCCTGATAAAACAAAAGAATCCAGCGATAAGAATGAGAAAAAGTTTCAATCGCATTTAATTTCAAAGAGTGATACCGTGTTCACTGCTAATAGTTATGTAATTCTTGAAAAAATTGAACGCATTAACCATTCGGACAAAATTACCATTAGTGATAGCGACCTGGCTGTAACTGCGCAATTGACTGTAAAGACACTAAAAGGGGAGACTTATACTGCTCAGCCAATTTTTTACATTCATGAAAGCCGGGCCAGCCTTATTGATGATAATATCGATGATCTGGGTTTAACTTTCCGGTTGAATAAAATTATACCTGAGGAAAATAAAATCGATCTTCAGGTAGCAGAAGAAAATCCAAAAAAAGATTTTATTGTAATGACGGCTATTGTATTTCCTTTTATCAATGTACTATGGCTGGGAACTATGTTTACCATTTTAGGATTTGTAATCAGCCTTATCCGAATCTGGCAGAAAAAAAGACTAAAGACTACTATTGCTGATGAAACTGCAACTCAGATCTCTCAAAAGGTATTAATCAAGTAATTAATTTATGAACGCAGTTACTTATCATTTTATCCAGCATTTAATTATTCCTCTTGAAAATCTAAAGGAGTAAGGTCCGACGTGGCCGGCCCATTGATCACTCTTCCGTATTTGGTAAATCTTGAACCGTGACAGGGACAATCGAATGATCTCTCATCTGCATTCCATTGAAGAATACAACCCAGGTGAGGACATACTGCACTGTATGCATATAATTCTTCATTTTCATCTCTGTAAACAGCTACTTTTTTCATATGAAGATTAATGACAGCACCTTCATCTTTTTTTAATTCTTGGATGGAATTAATACCCCCTTTTTTAACCCAATCTATATACTGAGCTGCCATACTAGCTGCTTCCTTTATGTATTCCCCTGCAATTTTCAGCGTTGTTCTATTAGGCTTATATAAATGAGCCCATGTGTTTTCTTTATTATTGATCAAATCTGAAATAATAATACCTCCCAAAGTTCCATGCGTCATTCCATTTCCTGAATCACCGGTAATAATAAATACGTTCTGGTCACCTGGATTGCGTCCAATGAAAGCCATTGAATCCAGTGGTTCCATAACCTGACCTGACCATCTATATAAAATTTCCTCTAACATTGGAAATTTTTCCCGGGTCCATCTTTCTAAAATTTTATGCCGGTCCTCCTCTGCAATGTTTTCTTTATCAGCCTGCCCTGTTTTATGATCTTCACCTCCTGAGAGTAATAAATAATATTCATCATCAAAGTCTTCGAGCCGTACATAATGATAGGGCTGACTATTCCACGTAGAATTCTGATCGCCGGTGTCCCACCATAGGGCCGGAGTTAATTGTGTTTTCAAAACTTTACCTGCAATAACATATGTTCGATACGGAAACTGCCTTGTATGAATGGTTACAAGGTCATTTACAGGTGTATTGGTTGCGACTACTATTTGATTTGCAGCGATTTTATATCCGTTTGCCCGGCACCCTTTTTCACTTATTTCAGTGGCGTGCGTCTGAGTATAAATTTTGCCCCTCTGCCGAACTATACTCTCTGCTAATCCTTTCAGGTAATGCAGGATGTGAAACTGCCCTTGTTGTGGAAATAAAATACACTTGCCGCCCACTGAAGGAAGATTCGGGATGTGGTCAAGAAGTTGGGTGTTGATTCCTGCATTATGAGTAGCTTCCAGCTCTTTTTCAAGTGATTCGAATTTATCAGACGGGTGAAGAAACAGGTATCCGTTTACTCTTTTAAAATTACAATCAATATGTTCCTTTATAACTGTGTTTTCAATCCACTGGATAGCTGCAGTATGACTTTCTGCGGCCAGCCGGCTTTTTTCTTTACCGAATAATTTTTCAATTTCATAGTACCTGTCATCAAGAGCATTTGCAAGATGGGCTGTAGTACGGCCTGATTCACCACTGCCGATAAAACCGTCTTCAATGAGAGTGACTTTTTTACCTGATTGTAAAAGGCAGTATGCTGTAGTTAACCCGGCAATACCACCGCCAATTACCAATACGTCAGTGCTTATATCCTGTTTTAAAGTTTCGAAAACAATAGATTCCGTAGAATCTATCCAAAAAGAAATATGTTCGCCTGAAGTTATTTCATCATTGTTTTTTCTTTCATTTAAGGATTGCATAATCGTTGATGGTTTTAAGGCGTTTATTTTAGTGAAATTTATTAATTAAAATTCGATCAGAACTGATCAGCAAACTTCTTCCTGACATTGTTCGCTTTCTGTTTCAAGCGTTGCATGCTGAATGTTTAAATGTTCCAGCGTATGCCGCAGATTTGCCTTTGTTTTTTTTATTTGGCTTTCTGTCAAATCATTATCCATTATTAAGTGAGCTGTCATTGCATTTCGGGTGGTGCTCATCGCCCATATATGAATGTGATGAATGTCTTTTACACCTTTAGTATTTAACAATTGCTGTTTTATATTTTCAATGTCCACATTTTGAGGTACTGCATCAAGGGATAAGCGCATACTTTCCTTTAGCAATGACCAGGTACTATAAATTACCACGATCATTATCACAATACTTATGAGCGGATCAATCCATGGCTGATTTGTAAAAAAGATTAGTATACCGGCTATTACAACACCAAATGATACTACTGCATCCATTGCTAAGTGCAAATAAGCGCTTTTTACATTCAGGTCCCGGTCCTTATTTTTAAAAAAGAGATAAGCTGAAATCGTATTAATTATAATTCCAATTCCGGCAACTATTGCAATAACCTTTCCCGGGGCAAACACCGGATGAGAAAATCTTTGAATAGCTTCCCATCCAATGCTGCCAACTGCAAGCAGAAGTATAACCGCATTAGCAAGAGAGGCAAGAATGGTGCTTTTGTGATAGCCATATGTAAATCTTTCCGTTGCTTTAGACTTTGTCAGCCTGATTGCCAAGAGCGATAAACCGAGACCGGCTACATCGGTAAGATTATGTCCGGCATCTGATAACAAAGCCAGAGAATTAAAATAAAGGCCGGCAAAAAATTCCATTAATAGAAAGCCGCTATTGAGCATGATTCCAATCCAAAATGCCTTTCCCGTGCTTAAAATTTTATGGTTATGATCATTTGAATGATTGATTGCCACTCCAGAAATAATTTTATTCCTGTCAAAAATGACTATAGTTTTTCTAATCTCATCATTTCGTCCTCATTTGTATTATTATGAAGTGTAATGGATGTTGAGCTCTTTGCTGTTATGATCCAATCACTACTGAAGAATTTATATGGTTTATCTGAAAAAGGGATAACAATAGATAGTTTATCGAAATCTTCACCATGTTTAATGCTCCATGAACCTTCAGTTTGCTGAATACCATTTTCATACATCATGAATTGATAGCTGTTGTTAAATTTAACAGTAATGGCTGAGAAATTATTTGTTTTATCCTGATTGTTGTCAGAATATTGACTTACTCTCCAGTACCCGTTTAATTCTTTGGAAGAATCACGCATTTCATCACAACTAATTAATTCATTTTTTTTGCAGGAAGCACTTCCCAGAAAAACGGCGAATGCCAAAGTACAGTGTAAAAACCCAATCATGAATTTTCCCATATTACTAAACCAAGTTAAATTTTATAACAAAATTATACATACCAATAAGTTAAAAACAATTAAAATCATGGAACCTGCCAATTTTTATACTGAACAGGTATATTCCAGCATGAACCGTACAAACATAGAATGACTCTATATTATCGATTGTTTAACTTTCAGTGCGAATACTTGTAAAAAAAAGCGCTGAAAAAAAATGGTTTCAGCTCCGGATGTTCAAATTGAAATGGAGGTTTAATATCTCATCATTGCAGCCATCTTGCTGTTATCAGGCATCTGACTTCTTGACAGCAAAAAAACCTCACCTCCGTTTAGAATGGTTTTAATTACGGCTTTATTCAATAAACACTCATCACCGTCCATTCGTGAAGTGTGTACTTCCAGGTTATTTTCAGCTTCATCGAATGTACCCCAGATATGTTCATCCCTATCTACAAATAGTTGTGAAATTCTGGAGTAATATGCTGCGGGAATTACATCTTCAGGTATGGTTGAAGTTAACTCAGTGGCAGAATTATTATAAAAATGTTGCAATGCTTTTTTCATTCCTTCATGAAAGTAGCGGGCCATTCTTTCCCGTGCAGTGTTATATAGTTTATGCACGTCATCGTGATCATGATTACCGGTTATGGCATCTTCGGCAATGTGCTTATATTTTGCAACAGATTTATAGATCGGTACCAGATAATCAACAGCCGCAATCATAAGCGGGGCCTTTTCAGTTGCCAGGACATATTTCATTAACACTTCATCAACCTCATCAAAATACATTGCAATGTGGGTTTTCTCATCGGGCTCACCCGCTCCAATACCATGGAAGTTGGCACCACCTGTACTACCGTGGCCCCCGGTGCGAAAAAGATTCTGGTCATCTTTCTCTTCAAAATGAACGACATCACTCATACCAAAAGGAAGTTCAGGAATTATAAGTTCTTCCATTTCAAAAGCATCAGCTTTATAAAATTTCACATGCTTTTTACTGATGACCAAAAGATAAAACTTTTCTTCATTTGACATGGCCGGAACCAACGGTACCACATTGAAAGAATTATTGATGTAAATCTCTTCATGTAGAGAAAAAGGAACCTTTATAAATTTAAAAAAGCCATCAGCCATAAATACTGCAATGCCTTTTTGAAGGTTGAGCCAAAAAGCTTCGTCACGTAATAAATCATAGGCTGGTTTAAGGATTCTGTTCACCGTTACTTCATCATACTTCTTTTCCAATAAAGTTTGCATTGCCTGTTGCAACACATTTTTAAAAAGAATTGAATCCTGATGCTCATTCACTTCCCCGCCCGCCCGGTGTGTCGGTATAAAAGCAGATACACACAAATCCGATTGATAAGAAGCAAGATCAGAAAAAATAGATTTGTTTAAAACACCTGGTAATTCTTCAGGTTTGGTATCTGTAAACTCTTCTTTTTGTGTATCATTTTTGCTTTTGTCTGCTTTGTTAGATTCTTCATTCTGTTTTTCCTTATGAGTGTCCCGATGTTTTTGACGATTTCGATTAGAATGCCGCAGGTGCACATTGGCAGCCAGTTCATCAACTCCCGATGTATACTTCTCAGTGATTTCTTTATCGCGTTCCAGATCTTTTTCAAGGTCTTCGCTATCGAGTGTAGGTCTCATTCCCAAACCTTCCTCTTTCCCGCTTCCCGAAGGCTTTCCTTTAGGTGGAATATATTTATTTTCTCTTGTTTTTCCCTTTTTATTCATAGTTGATTTTTTTAGATCTTAAAGACACAAAGGGTGTACCATCCGTTTGCTCCCCTAATATACAAACGGAATTTTATTGGGACATTATACACGTGTGTACAGAACTTTTCTATTGCCAGCTTAAATATTTCGCGATGAATTAATTGGCCTAAATATGTAGAAACTCTTTCCTTAAGGTGTTTACTAAACTCCTAAAATTGTGGAACCATTTTGTTAAACAGAAGATGGAAGTTTATTTCTTTCACAACTTTCTTCTTTTCACTCTTGAATTTAAAAATAAGCTGATTAACCAAATTTTTTCTATATAATATTTGAGTGTCAGTTGAGTTGCATTCGTATTTATTTTTTCCAGGATATAGAAAGCAGAACTCATTTCTCTTTCATTAGTTCGCTGAATTCAATTCTATCAGGATGGTAAGAATAGCTGCTGATATAGATATCGGATTGTCCATTCTCCATTATATACCTGCACCTCATACCAGTTCTCGGCAGGTAATGATTGACTTCCTCTATAGTTTTAATTCCTGTCTGCCATAAACTGCGATAGTTAAAATTTCCGACGGCATGAAATAAAGTGAGTATATCCGACTCGAATTCCTTCGCAATTGATATCATTTTTAATCTTTTTGGAAAGATCCATAGGTTTCAGAGATTCAGGTATAATATTATTTTTTAACCTGGTTAATTGTGTAAAATGAAAGGCTATGTCTCCGTTTTCTGTTTGTTTGGTGCTGCTGTTCCACTCCAGGGCCTGCCAAGGGTTATTGTTATGTAACAGACTTTCTGTTACCAGCCAGTATTCATGCTGCTCAATATTATTTTTTAAAAGCTGATGAGCAACAATAATATCTTTCCCAATTAATTTCCTGAAATCACGAACCTGGTAACTGGTGAATTCGCCATAATGAGTTATTATTTTTAATGTAAAATTTATAGCTGATACGCAGGCTTTGCATTGACAGTAGCGACGCTGGTCGTAGGCAATCAAATTTCGGTGAAACTCACAAAACATTTTCTAAACCTGATGGTAGATATTGTTGAGTTCAGAAGATTCGCCGAATTATAGAAAAGAGTGGCATCACCTTCAATTTCCAGAGACAGTAAGATCAAGCTGATTGGCATCAACCAATATTTCCAGCAGTTCCTGGATAATTAACCGGCTGTGGTTAATTTCTGTTTCATTCACAAATTTAGTAAAACCGCTTATATCGTGAATAAATAGCAGTCCTTTATTCTCCATTTTTTATTTTAAAGATACTTAATCCTGTTTCTCTATTACATCTGAAACCAGTTGTCGGTAGCTGAATTGTTCATCGTTTTACACATTGTTTATAACCCTGTTTATTTTTTGTGCAAAATATCTCTTTGAAAAATTTGGAGATCATAGTTTGAATATTGTACATTTATCTTATTGATTACAACATCCGGTCGTTTAGCAATATTCGGCCTCACATCTAAAAGAAGTGATGATGTTAATTCGAAAGGATATAACACGGATTCGAAAATCAGGGTAGTCTTTAAAGCTACGGTTTTAAGATTGCGAAAGCGGAGTTAATCTCACGATTGGGTCCGCTTTCTTCGTTTATAGCATTGTTCTTAAATTTGTGCAGCTTCACTGATCTCAAATTTAATGCAAGGCTTATTATTTAATTCATCTTCTAAAAGTGCTGATCAGGCTTTTAACCTTCTTCCAAAAGATGGTGAGGTCCTTGTGTACCCGGATTTCTTTAACAAAAATGATAGTGACCGGCTCTTAGAATACCTGCTTCACAATATTGAATGGCAGCAGGATCAAATTAAATTTTATGGTAAATCTGTGAATCTGCCCAGGCTGACAGCCTGGTATGGAGATCATCTAAAAGATTACAGTTATTCTCGTATCTCTATGAAAACCCATCCATGGACTGCGGAACTTTTAGAAATTAAGGATAGAATTGAAAATAATGCAGGTGTTCGTTTTACAAGTGTGCTGCTTAATTATTACAGGGATGGAAATGACAGTGTTAGCTGGCATCGTGATAATGAAAGTGTACTACGTGTTAACCCCATAATTGCATCTGTAAGCTTTGGGGCAACGCGAACTTTTAAATTCAGGCATATATCAGATAAGACTTTACTGAGAAAAGTCGATTTAACGCATGGCACTTATGTACTTATGAAGGGCAGTACACAGCATTTTTGGGAACATCATATTCCAAAAGCTAAAAATATTCTCACTCCACGGGTCAGCTTAACTTTTAGAATATTATAATTTATTCTCCTGAATTTTCTTCTTTAATTTTTGCTCTATCTTCATTAAAAAAGAACAACCAAAAAACCGGTCGATTATACGCTGCTATATTTATTAAAAATGATCCTATTGCTTAATAATTTTATTCTCGTAAATTTTTCCTGCTAAATTGATCCGGCTTAAATAAACTCCTTTTGCATAATCTGAGAAATCCAGGTTAATTTTATTATCACCTGCATAAAGAGAAAGATTCTTATGTATTACTATGTTTCCAAGGATATCATAAATAACAACATCTGCATCTTTATCTTCATTTAAGTTGATGTTAAGAATCGTGTAATTCGAAAATGGAACAGGATAAAAATTTATTAACTCATTACCTGACGTTGCGTTTTCCATTTTGCCGGCAAGACATTGAGACGGTATAAAACGCTGCGGAAAAGGATAAACTTGTGCAAAATAAGCATCGGGTTGAATAGAGTTTTGGCTGTTGCAACCACCGGCAGGGCAATGAAATGCACTGTATTCAATAGGAATATTTCCATTCTTTTTTGTCTTTATGCCCTTAGTAGAATAAATTATAAACAGTGAGCCATTTGGTCCCGACTCTAAACCAGGGTTATAGCTTTTTTGTACAAGCACATCATTTTGTTTAATGTCAGTTTCATCATTCTCACCACCCAAATACATGAAGGAGCTTAATTTTTGATTTGCTGTTGGATTAGCCGGATCATTCGTTAAAACAGCAATAAATGCATCGCGCTTGTTTTCATTGTTGTTTCCATTAATGCTTTTGCTGAGGAAATAAGCTGTAGAATCTTTTGAAGGAAGATCAGCGCTGTAAGTAAGTCCGGCTATTGCAACAGAATCACGCCCATCAGCAGAATTATTGGAATGAAACGCGCGAACACTTTTTGCAAAATCATCTTTTTCGCCGCCAAAATAGGTAAAGAAATCCAGCGATACTGTAACAGGATTAAACGAAGAAATGTGAAATTTGGTTAAAAAGCAATCTATTCCCAAATTCTTTTGAGGTTGGTATGCATTGCTGGTGGGTGAAAACGTTCCTGAATTATCGGGGCTGCTTTGAGTTTGACCTGTCCAATAAATATCGTAATTACGTGTAATATCTGTTCCGCGTCCGCGATCCGCTGCAGAACCACCGAAGTAAGTGCTCCAGTCAGGATTATTTGATAAGTTCTTTATATTCCAAATGAGCATAAAAGCGTCAGGCGATTTACCGTCAGTGCCTCCCCCATAGGTATTATCATAATAGTTTGATCCCGGAGGAACAATGCCGGTTGAGCTTTCCGTAGTACCACTGAGGATTAAATAGCGAGCAGCATTTTTGTAAATAATCTGAATATCATGACCGCGATCGCTGTTATTTCCTCCATAATAAGAAAAATATTGTAGTGTGTTTAGACATGAATCCAAACAGCCTATAAACATATCGCCTACACCTGAGAGATCGCTTTTAAATGGGGTAAACGAATAGCTTGAATAATTAAGCCATGCAGGACTTTCGGTGTATCCGTTAAAATAGACTTTGTGGGAAATTGTATCTACAGCAATGCCAAGAATCTGATCACGGCCGATTCCGCCAAAAAAAGTCCATCTTACCAGTTGACCGGTCACTGCATTGTACTTTGCGATAAACCCATCCCACTTGTCATTATTAGTTGTTTGAAAAACGGAGCTGCATCCGCCCACACATGCCTGACCGGCAATGTTAACTTGTTTCTTTGTGCCATTCACTTCACCCGCAATATAAATCCATGTTTGATCGCCCACTCTATCGAGCGCGGCACAATAAGCATATTCAGTAGAAGCAGAACTGCCGAAGTAGCGAATCCAGTTATACTTTTGACAAGAGGGATTATAGCTTGCTACAAATGCATCGCCGCTTCCTCCGGAATAAGAACCATCGCAATTCGCAAAGCCTAATGTATCACTTTTGCTACGACCAACAATAAAAACGTCATTCAGGTAGTAGTAAATTCTTTCACCCAAATCTTCCTTTGCGAAATCAGAATCGGAAATAGTATCATCAAAATACCTGCCCCATGCAATTTGCGCCGGCTGACTAACCGCCTGAGCCTTTACAGATGATTGATAAAAAGAAAAATAGACAATGGTTAATGAAACACATTTACCTAAGAAGGACATTTGCTTCTTTAACAATAAATATAAATCGTTAGAAAAGTTTTTCATATGAAAAAATGTAAGAGAGGGTGAACAAAAAATCAGTATTAAAAGTATTTTGCCTGCCTTGTTTCAAATATTGAACAAGGCCGCTAACTTCAGACAGTCACGCGTAAGAAAGGTTTAATGACAGAAAAAAGTTCAGCAAAAAAACCTGCAATTTTTGTAAAATATAGAAGAAGATAAATTAACTGCTGTGGGATAATTGCTGCGAAAATCCACTGAGGGTAACTTATTCTTGTTGCAATTCTGAATGCAGATTTCGTATTTAAAAATAAAGACAGGATGCTCTGTTAATTTTCTTTCACTTCACTCACTAATTTTTGCAGCGATGCTTTTGCATCACCAAACAGCATTCGGGTTTTGGGCTCATAAAAAAGTTCATTTTCGATACCTGCATAGCCTGCATTCATGCTCCGCTTCATCACAATTACATTACGGGCATTCTCGACTTCCAGGATTGGCATTCCATAGATGGGGGAGGATTTATCATTTTTGGCAGCCGGGTTTACCACATCATTTGCACCTACCACAATTACTGCGTCGGTAGAAGAAAATTCAGCATTGGCATCATCCATTTCTAATAGTTTATCATACGAAACATCTGCTTCTGCAAGTAATACGTTCATATGACCGGGCATCCGGCCTGCTACAGGATGAATGGCATACTTTACCTCTACACCCTTTTCTTCCAGCAGCTTTTCCAATTCATGAACGGTATGCTGTGCCTGAGCCACTGCTAAGCCATACCCCGGAATAATCAATACTTTTTTGGAATAACTCAACAGCACACCTGCATCCGAAACAGAGATCTCCTTAATAGCTCCTTTCTCATTTGTATTTGCTCCTGCAACTCCCTGATTTTTTCCAAAGGAGCCAATGATCACGTTTAACAGCGATCTATTCATGGCACGGCACATTAAAAGGGTAAGAATAGTTCCTGCAGAGCCAACGAGAATTCCTCCGGTGAGCATTACCTGGTTATTATAAATAAAGCCTGCGCACGCCGCTGCTACGCCCGTAAATGAATTCAATAAAGAAATAACAACAGGCATGTCCGCCCCTCCGATAGGCAAAACGAATAGTACACCATACAAAAGACACATTCCGACCATCACCGAAAGCACCGTCATATTCTGGTAGTCAATAGCAATAAGATAAACACCTATTGCAATAGTTACGGCCAGTACAAATAAATTAACAATGGACTGACCCTGGAAATTTTTATCACCCAGGTTTCCATTTAATTTGCCAAACGCAATCATACTTCCTGAAAAAGAAACAGTACCTATCAATAAACCTGCAAGTATTACTGCAATAATGTTCCACTCACCTGACACAAAAGGATGACGCTGATATTCAATTACAGAAATAATAGCTGCGCAGGCACCACCCATTCCATTAAAAAGAGAAACCATTTGGGGCATATCAGTCATTTTCACCTTTCTTGCAGCTATAGTCCCCAGCAGAGAACCAATGATAATCCCACTGAAAATCCAGACAAAGTTGTGTAGAGGGTTGCCACTCAAATCCCTGTAAAAAAATATGGTAGCTGCAATTGCAAGCACCATACCTGCCGCCGCTACCAGGTTTCCTCGTCGGGCAGTTTCAGGATGGCTCAACAATTTTAACCCCAGAATAAACGTAACTGAGCCAATTAAATAAGCAATCCACAGTATGCTGTTTTCCATCATGTGACTGATTGAAATTTATTTTTTCTTCTTAAACATCTCCAGCATCCGATCGGTCACCACAAAACCTCCCACCACATTTAATGTTCCCAGAATTACTGCGAAAAAGCCCAGTATTAAGGCAAGATAATTAGTTTGTTCTGCACTTCCCATTACGATAATAGCACCTATAATTACCACTCCATGAATAGCATTGGCGCCTGACATAAGCGGTGTATGAAGAACAGTAGGTACATGAGAAATTATTTCGATACCCAGGAATATGGATAGAATAATAATAAATACCATATCACGGTTCTCATATAAAAAATGTATTGGCGAATGCATATCAAATCTGTTTGTTAAATTAATTAATCTTAAAATATTGATACAAAATGCCAGGTGACCGGCTCTTATTACATCTGATTAAAATAAGTCACCAATGTGCACCATTCCATATTACACAGCATGAGATTTCAAAAATTCCCTGACACGTGGATTGATAATTTCTTTATGAAAGGTGATGCAGGTGCCTTTAACAATATCATCCTCCATATTGATAATGACTTGTCCATCTTTTAAGATCAACTTTAAAAAATTCAGAACATTTTTTCCAAACATTTTACTTGCATCTGCAGGCATAGTTGAAGGAAGATTTGAGTTACCGATAATGGTTATTCCATTGGTTGTGGTAATTGTTTCACCGTTTACTGTAAGTTCACAATTTCCGCCGGTAGATGAAGCAAGGTCAACAATTACAGAACCCGGTTTCATGGCATCTAATGTTGCTTGAGGAATCAATAGAGGAGCTTTTTTGCCGGGTATCTGGGCAGTTGTGATTATGATATCTGATTTTACTGCAGAGTCGTGTATTTTTTGTTTTTGTCTTTCCAGGAATTCCTTTGATTGTTCAATGGCATAGCCACCCGCTGCTGCAGATTCAGCAGCGCCTTCTACTTCAATAAACTTAGCACCAAGTGAGTTCACCTCTTCCTTTACTGCGCTCCGTGTATCAAATACCTCCACTACAGCGCCTAACCTTTTTGCTGTTGCAATTGCCTGCAACCCGGCAACGCCAGCGCCAAGAATAAGTACCTTGGAAGGTGCAATGCTGCCAGCAGCTGTCATAAGCATTGGAAAAAATCTGGAATGGGAGTTTGCTGCCACAAGAACTGCTTTATAACCTGCCACGGTAGCCTGCGAAGAAAGAACATCCATGGATTGAGCACGTGTGGTTCTTGGAACCATATCCATGCTGAAGGAGGTGAGATTTAATTCTAATAATTGAAATACAATGCTGCTGTTAAGCAAAGGTTGAAAAACAGCAATCAGTACGGATTCTGCCTTCATCCTTTTTAAATCTGAATCCGCAGGGCACACAATACCTAAAACAAGGTCAGATGTAAGAACCTTATCCCTTGAAGAAATAGTTGCACCCGCGGTTTGATAAATAGCATCTGATACATAAGACCGGGAACCGGCCTCACTTTCAACCTGCACCTCAAAGTTTAATTTTTTTAGTTGTACTACGATTTCAGGCAGAGCAGCAACCCGGTTTTCATTAGCTGGTTCTTTTAAAATACCGATGACCATAAGATGAATAATTACAAGATATCTATAGATGACGTGGCCTTGTAAAAAGGTAAAAATATTAAATAATTAAAAACAAACTAAAGTATATTGCGGGTATCTACTCTAATCTAATGATGTACAGATGTTTCAATCTCTTCAGGAATAAAAGGTGAAGCATCACCTCCATTCACAATTACATCACGAACTATAGAAGATGAAACGGAAGCTAATGAAGGGTTGGCCAAAAGGAAAATGGTGTCAATTTTTCTGCTTAAAACACGGTTGGTATGTGAAATTGCTCGCTCGAATTCAAAATCGCCGGAGCCCCTGATGCCGCGCAAAATAAATTGGGCTTGCTGTTGATCACAGAAATTTACAGTGAGCCCTGTATAGCTCTGTATAAAAATTTTAGGTTCGAATTCGAAGATCTTTTTTATCCACTCTATTCTTTTCTCAATAGAAAACAGATACTGCTTCTGTGAATTGATTCCGACACCTATTACAATTTTATCAAAAAGAGGAAGCCCGCGGTTAATTATATCCACGTGCCCAATGGTAATCGGATCAAAAGAGCCTGGAAAAACTGCAATTTTATTCATATTTATATTGTCTGAATTTAAGCGATATTTTCTGATCTGATTCTAGTTTCCTTTGAGAAGAAATGAAAAGTTGTTTGGCCGTAATTGCGAACTTGCAAAAGATGTGGATCCTTTTCAAAAGAGTATTTAGAAGAAGTTTCAAGAATAAACCATCCTTTTTCTTTTAAAATATCCTTTGATAATAATTTTTCAGGTAATTTATCAATGGTATCTAAGGAATAAGGGGGACCGGCAAATATAATGTCAAATTGCTCCTTATTGTAATCAATAAACTTGAGGACATCAGCTTTTTGAACTCTTATGGAATCTATTTTCCATTCCTTTTTTAATTTGTTAATGAATTCTACAGCACCCTGGTCTTTTTCAATTGAAACGATATGCTTACAGCCCCGTGATGCAAATTCCAAGCTTAAATTTCCGGTACCACTAAAAAGATCCAGAAAGCTTACTTCTTCAAAATCAAAATAATTATTAAGAATATTAAAGAGACCTGTTTTAGCAAAATCCGTGGTAGGCCGTGTTGGTAAATTACCAGGTGGATAAAATTTTCTTCCTCCTAAAGTTCCACCAATAACTCTCATATTAGATGCATAATAAATTAAAATAATAATGATCAGGAAAAGAATAATCACGATCATATTTCCACTTGGTAACTCGCTGTCCGAACTCGACAAAGCGAATGTATTTGAATATCAAATGGAATAATGAAGATTGTTTTTCTATTTCTCCTAACAAAATCAGCTTATCTTTTTCCGGGTCAAGGTGAAGCTGCTTGTATGTAAATAGTACGTGGTAAACAAAGTCTTCAGGAGTAGCATAAGAGAAATTATTGCAAAAATGTAAGGTTTCATTTTTTATATAAATAATCTGCAGACTACACTGTTGTACATAGGTGTAAACTATTCCTGTTTCATCACTTTTACTTATTGTAAGAAGCTCAGTGATAAGTGTTGTAAGTGAATGATTAATTGCTGCACCCGGAAAATATTCTGTACACAGTTGCATAAAAGCCGGTGACAGACCATACATTATTGTAAAATCCTGTCTTTGAAATTCATCAGATCTTACTTCCAAAGTTTGATTTTGTGAAGTATTGAAAGTAAATAATTCTGAATCATTAATATTATAAAACAGTGAGGGTATAAAAGTAAATTGTGAATTAAAAACCGAAATTCTTTTTTGGTTGAAATTCTGCTGGAGAAAGCTATCTTCCTGTGCTATAGATTTCAAGTTCACTGCAATATCTGTATTCACTTTACTTGTAAACCGGAACGGTTGAATAATGTATATTTTTTTAGATTTCAAATCGGCTATGTGATACATTAGTTGCTCCGGTGTAATCAGCAAACAAAAAATGCAATCATCAGGATTAAGAGAATTAAAATCCTGCGATGCATAAGATATACCTGCTGTTATCTTTGCTGATCTTATTAATTCATTCATATTTATAAATGCCCGAACAGGGTAAAATTATATGCACAAAAAAACTCAATCCGGTAGGATTGAGCTTTTGTATTTTTTTTGATTAAATTTTATTGTTTGCTGTCTTTACTTACACTGCTTAAATAGGTATTCCAGTCTTCTTTTTGATAATGGTTCTCACCAAAGTACTTTAACACATTTATCAATTGATCTGAAGGCATATAACCCGGGACTATTGAAAGTACTTCAAAGTTTTCGCTCAGGAAGGTAGTAGTTGGGTACCCCGGGGACTGGCTGAGGAAATTGGTGGCAACATTATTTATTTTTTTAGAGGGATCGTAGCTGTAGTCTTTTCCCTGAAAAGTAATTTTGTCTTTAGATTCTGCATTTAATTTTACAGCATAGAAATTATCATTAATGTACTTAACTATATCTTCATTTTTATATGTAGTCGCATCAAGCCTCTTACACCATCCGCACCAATCAGTATAAATATCAATAATTATTTTTTTGGGCTGTTGTTTAGCTGCCTGCTCGGCTTCAGAAATAGACATCCATTTTATATTGCTGCTTATTTGAGCGTATATATGCGGAGAGACTGATAAGGCTAATGCAAATAAAATAATTTTAAACTTCTTCATATCTGTTATTTAGTAGGATAAACGAATTTCTGAGAAAATAATTTCAATTCACGATAAAGTTACTAAAGTTTCAATTAATTCACTAAAGGCATACCCGAGCTGCACATCAAGTTCATTTGAAAGAAAAGGAATCTGGTCAAATGAATTTTCAGATATTATGTTGTCTTCTATCCGTGCAAGTATAGGTTCAATTGACGACATGCCCATAAAAACTACCTGAGGTTTTAAAGAATGAGCAGCTGCTTTTACACCATTCCAATTTCCGGAAGTTGTATGTTTTTTTATGAGCTCCAATTGCTCAGGTGCCGATTCTAAAAACATGTGAATATAATTTACCATTTTATTCTGATCATTATGACAGAATTCCCTGAGAAATTGCAGGTTGACCAATTTCATAGTTTTTGTGCTCATATCCTGATAAACAGATTGTAATTATTAAACAAAAAATAAATAAAATTTAAATTATTTCACTTTTAAAAAATAGAACTTATAATTATTAGATGGTATATGTATTAGTAATACGAAAACAAAAAAAGAAAGTTTAATCTTTGATGTCAAATTAAAAATGTTCCATACAGAAACATTTCTTAAATAATATTTATAATTTATTTTATAATATTTAATATATTTCACGTTCATTTTACTGAAAAAGAAAACGGGGCTTTTAACCCCGTTTAATTAGATTTAGTCATAATTAAGAAGATAATTTCTTCATAGTATAATGTTAGTATTGTACCAAAACCGGTATAAACATACTTGTACTCTTTACTGAAATGAGCTATAAATCTGCGGAGGCCTTAAGATAATCTGCCAAAACCCTTAAATTCACGACCAATTAACCGTTATGAAGATCAGCTGTATTGCGGTAGATGATGTGAAGTTGAACCGGGAAGCCATGCTTGATCTTATAAGTTCTGCTGAGTTTATGGAGGTAGTTGGAAGTTGCACGACTGCCTTGGAAGCATCTACTCTTCTAAAAGATTTACAACCCGATGTTATATTTCTTGATATAGAGATGCCGGGAATGTCAGGCCTTGAATTAATAAAAACGCTAGTCCATCCGCCCTTAATTGTACTTTCTACTTCACATAAAGAATTTGCTGCAGAAGGATTTGAAATGAATGTTTTTGATTATCTCGTGAAGCCGGTTACTCACGAGCGCTTTCTGAAATGTGTCAATAAGATATATGAATATTTTAAGAAAAAAAGACCCCTTTCAGGTGATCAAATATTTATTAAATCAAATAATAAGTTTATAAAGGTGAAGTTGAATGAAATTCTATATGTAGAAGCTATGAGGGATTTCGTGGTTTTATATACAGATAAAGTGAAATTGGTGACACTTATGAACCTGAAGGAATTTACCACACAGCTGCCTGAAAATCAATTTTTAAGAATTCACCGGTCCTATTTAATCCCGATAAATCGTGTTGAGTCAATAGAAGGTAATGTGGTGAAAATTCAAAACCATGAAATTCCTATCGGTGAAAGTTATCGGAATAAGGTATTAAATCAATTGTTGGGTAAGGATGATTAAAGTTTAAATACTTAATATTCCGATGAAAAAATTGGCAGTGGCTATTACCGGTGCAAGCGGAAGTATTTATGCAAAGATACTGCTGGACAAAATAGTAAATCTGAAAGAGCAGCTTGAAGATGCAGGCTTAGTAATGAGTGATAATGCGAAGTTTGTTTGGAAGCATGAATTGAAGAATGAGGATTTTATAAATTATAAACTTCCTGTTTATAAAAAAGATGATTTTACGGCTCCCTTTGCAAGTGGTTCTGCTGGGTATGATTCGCTGATAATATGTCCCTGTTCTATGGGTACTATGGCGAGAATTGCGTCGGGCGTTTCAGATGATCTTATAACACGTGCTGCTGATGTGATGTTAAAAGAAAGAAAAAAGTTAATCCTGGTAATCCGGGACACCCCTTACAATTTAATTCATATTCAAAACATGAAAGTGATTACCGAGGCCGGTGGTGTCATTTGCCCTGCTACTCCTTCCTTTTATTCTCTTCCTGAAAACTTTGAACAGCTTGCTGCAACGGTTGTTGACCGTGCTTTGCAATTGGCAGGCTTTGATTTGCAAACTTTTCGATGGGGGGAAGCAATTGAATAATTGCAATTGGCTTTATGTTTGAATCACTCCCGGATTAAAAGATTTTGTAATAGGAGCATGGTTAGCCGCTTCAATAGTCATAGAAATTAATTTACGCGTTTCAAGCGGATCGATTATAGCATCAATCCATAAACGGGCCGCCGCATAAAACGGACTCGTTTGTTTTTCATACCGGCCTATTATTTCATTTAACAGCTTTTGTTCATCCTTAGGAGTAATTTTTTCTCCCTTCGCTTTAAGCGATGATATCTGAATCTGTAATAATGTATTCGCAGCCTGGCTGCCTCCCATAACCGCGATCTTTGCAGTCGGCCACCCGACAATAATTCTGGGGTCGAATGCCTTTCCGCACATTGCATAGTTGCCGGCTCCGTAACTATTTCCTATAATGATTGTAATTTTAGGTACTACACTGTTTGCAACTGCATTTACCATCTTAGCCCCATCTTTTATAATGCCACCCTGCTCTGATTTGCTTCCAACCATAAAACCGGTTACATCCTGTAAAAAAATCAGAGGTATTTTTTTCTGATTACAATTTAAAATGAACCTGGTAGCCTTATCAGCAGAATCGGAATAAATAACTCCTCCAAACTGCATTTCACCACGTTTGGTCTTTACCACTTTACGCTGGTTAGCCACAATGCCAACTGCCCAGCCATCTATGCGGGCATAGCAACATAGAATAGATTTACCGTAACCCGCTTTGTATTCATCATATTCAGAATTATCCACTAACCATTCAATAAGTTCATGCGTGTCGTATTGCTTGCCACTATCGGCAGGCAGAAGGCCATAAATTTCCTTTTCATTTCTAACAGGAGCTATTGTATTAATCCGGTTAAAACCTGCTTTGTCATAGTCACCGATCTTATCTACAATGCTTCGGATGCGATCAAGGCATTCCTGATCGTTAGCACATTTGTAATCGGTAACACCTGAAATTTCCGAATGTGTAGTAGCCCCGCCCAGCGTTTCGGCATCTACATCTTCACCAATAGCGGCTTTTACAAGAAAGGGACCAGCAAGAAAAATGCTTCCGGTTTTATCCACAATCATTGCTTCATCACTCATTATTGGAAGGTAAGCCCCTCCCGCAACACAACTTCCCATCACTGCCGCTATCTGGGTTATGCCTGAGGAACTCATAATTGCATTGTTCCGGAAAATTCGCCCAAAGTGCTCCTTATCCGGAAATATTTCGTCCTGCATTGGCAAAAATACTCCAGCACTGTCCACCAGATAAATGATTGGCAACCGGTTTTCTATAGCTATTTCCTGTGCACGAAGGTTTTTTTTAGCAGTTGTGGGAAACCATGCTCCTGCTTTTACAGTAGCATCATTAGCAACGATAATACACTGTTTATTTGAAACATATCCAATAATAACAATTACTCCCCCCGCCGGGCATCCCCCCTGCTCTTCATACATTTCATAACCCGCAAAAGCCCCAATTTCAAAAGAAGCCGCATCTTTATCGAGGAGATAAGAAATACGTTCGCGGGCAGTTAGTTTCCCTTTCTCGTGCTGTTTTTCAATATTTTTCTTTCCCCCTCCCAACTTTATCTTTTCAAGCTTGGTTCTTACACTGCTTAACAGCAGCAGGTTCTGGTCTTCGTTTTTATTATATTGTAAATCCATATTATTTCGCTCGGAGTCAAAATTAGAAATTGATCTGTTAAATGGTCTAAATATTCAAATGACTAAATTGAAAAATCCATATCAATGATTCCTGGCTAAATATTATGGAATAATATTCATATGATAATTATAGGCCGTTCGTTTTTGAAATCTTTTTTCAATCTAATCTTCATTATTTTGCGTTCTTAAACAGATAGACCATGGGCAGAATATTTGAAACACGCAAGCATAAAATCTTTGCGCGAATGGATAAGATGGCTAAAGCCTTTACAAAGATTGGAAAAGAGATTGCCATTGCAGTAAAAACAGGAGGTGCGGATCCGAACAATAACCCCCGGCTTAGGCTAGCCATCCAGAATGCGAAAGGAGTAAACATGCCTAAAGATCGTGTTGATGCAGCAATTAAAAGGGCAACTTCAAAAGATTCAAGTAACTATGAAGAAATAATTTATGAAGGGTACGGCCCGCATGGTGTTGCTATGATGATAGATTGTGCTACCGATAATACAACACGTACGGTAGCAAACATGCGCATGTACTTTTCCAAGGGAAATGGAAGTTTGGGTACATCAGGCTCTGTTCAATTTCTCTTTGAAAGAAAAAGTATTTTCACAATATCCGGTGAAGGAATTAATCTCGAAGATTTAGAACTGGAACTCATTGATTATGGAGCAGAGGATATTATGGAACAGGAAAATGAAATAGTTATTTATACAAGGTTTTCTGATTTTGGCTCAATGCAAAAGGGATTAGAAAATAAAGCTATAGTTGCAAAAAGCAGTGAGAAACAGTGGATTCCTTTAACAACAAAAGAAGTTTCAGAATCAGAAGAGGAGGATGTTGCCCGACTGATAGGAATGCTGGAAGATGATGATGACGTGCTTGAGGTATATCATAATATGAGTTAGACCTATAATGTTCAGTTTTATTTAAAACCGGTTAACTTACCCGTAATGTTATTTATTGATCCGGATATTACAAATGCTCGAACTCTTGATTCAGTTTTTTATACAAGCAAGGACTTATTTGATCAGTCAAAAGAAAAAATATTTACCCGCAGCTGGCAGTTTGCGGTTAATACGGAAGAAGTAAAAGTGCCTGGTCAAACATATCCATTTACGTTGCTGCCTGGTTTTTTAGATGAATCTCTATTAATTACAAGGGATAATAATGACCAGCTGCATTGCATTTCAAATGTCTGTACTCACAGGGGAAATATTGTTTGTGAAAAGGGGGGCATTGAAAAGAACCTGCGATGCCGGTATCATGGAAGAAGGTTTGGACTGGATGGAAAGTTTATAGCAATGCCTGAATTTGAAGGTGTGCAATGTTTTCCTTCTGCAATGGATGACCTTGTTCCTGTATCTTTTGACTTGTACGGCAATATGATTTTTAGTTCATTGTTTCCCGCCTTTTCTTTTGAAAATGCTTTTGGCAATATGAGATCCAGATTAAACTGGATAGAGTTTGAAAATTTTAGTTTTGATCCGGAGCACTCTAAAGACTATTTAGTAAATGCCAATTGGGCATTGTATTGTGAAAATTATTTAGAGGGTTTTCACATCCCTTTTGTTCATGCTTCCTTGAATCAATTGCTTGATTATGGAAGTTATGCATATGAACTTAATGAGTATTCTAGCCTGCAAATAGGTTATGCTAAGTCCGGCGAGGAGGTTTTAAGTATTCCTAAATTATCTCAGGACTATGACAAAAAAATTGCAGCTTATTATTTTTGGATTTTTCCAAACCTGATGTTTAATTTTTATCCATGGGGGTTATCAGTTAATATAGTTAAACCGATAACAATTAATCAGACAAAAGTTTCATTTCTTACTTTCATTTCTGACCAGGAAAAATTTAATAGGGGAGTGGTTAACATGATTGACCGGGTGGAAAGGGAGGATGAGGCAATTGTAGAAAATGTGCAGCGGGGTATCCGCTCACGGCTTTATAAATATGGAAGATATTCGCCTCTGAAAGAAAAAGGTACCCACCATTTTCATACATTGATTGCTAAATTCATGAATTGATTCTACTGGTAACAAGATTATCTGAATTACTAAGAATTATACCAGCTGATACGAAATAAACTGTAATGTACTGGTATGTTATTGTAGTAGGTGTTCTTTCTTTTGCCTATGTTTTTTACATGCTGCTTTACATAAAGGGCTGGAAGAACACTCCGGAATTTGTACCATATAAAGAAAATGGAACCTCCAGGGTTTCAGTAATAATTGCTGCCAGAAACGAGGAAAGGTGTATTCGAGATTGCTTAGATGATATAGTTCATCAAACTTATGCGCCCGAATTATATGAAATAATTGTTGTAGACGATTTTTCTGAAGACGCAACCTGCACCGTGGTTGAATCATTTAATTTACCAAACATCAGGCTCCTCTATCTAAAGGATTTTTTGTCAGAAAAATATGAAAAGCGGAGTTATAAGAAAAAAGCAATTGAAACAGCAATTCAGGAATCAAGCGGAGACCTGATAGTTACTACTGATGCTGATTGCAGAATGGGCAAAGAGTGGCTGGCTACATTGGTAAAATATTATGAAAAGAAAAGGTGTAAAATGATTATTGGACCTGTATTATTTGTGAACGGAGAGAATATATTTGAAGAATTTCAGGCTTTGGATTATTTGGGTATGGCGGCAATTGCTGCCGGAAGCCTGAATTTTAATTTCCCCACTCTTTGTAATGGCGCAAATTTACTCTATGAAAAAGAGGCTTTTAAAAAAGTAGAAGGTTACACTGGTAATGAAAATATTGCTTCAGGTGATGATTTGCTGCTTATGCATAAAATATGGAAGCAATGGCCGGGTGAAATATCCTATATAAAAAACAGAAGTTCAGTAGTATTAACCTACCCGCAGCACTTCTTGAAGGATTTCTTTTCTCAGCGCCTGAGGTGGGCATCAAAATCAGGAAATTATTCTGATTGGAAAATCAAGCTTAATTTATTTTTGATCTATCTTTTTAATGTTGCATTTTTTATCAATTTCTTTTATTCATTCTTCAATTCGGCAGTTTTACCGTTATTCATCGTTCAGGCATCCATAAAGTTGGTCTTAGATTTTGTTTTGCTGTATTCGGCATGTACTTTCTTTAATCGTAAAAAGCTGCTTTCGGTATTTTTAATTTCAGAATTATTTCACTTAGCTTATATAACTGTTACTGGGTTACTTGGAAATATAATCCGACCTGTTTGGAAAGGAAGAAAAATCTAATTGCAATGTATTTTTATGCACCATGAGTGAGGTAGATTTTACCCACTTGTAACAAAGGATCTTTCAACCAATTAAATTTTATTGCTGTCTACTTTAGAATAAAACCTAAAAATTATTTCATCCTGTCATTTTTTAGTAAGATATTGATTAAACATGCAAGGTTTTATGTTATAATTCAGCAAAATGTGCCTATTTATAGTTGTGGATACATTCCGACTCTTGGCTTTCATTTTGCTTAACAGAGTTTAGCCTAGGTATTAGACCAGTATAAATGAGGCTTATTTCTTCCCTTAATGAAAACTATTTTTGTCGACCCTGATAACGGTACTTTACAGTTAGAACCGAGCTTCTATAGCATAGGCAGTGAGCTGCAGGCCCTGCTGCAACTTACGCAGGCTGTTAACAACAATTTATCTTCGGAAGGAATTCTTAAGATGTTCATATCCATACTGATAAAGCAACTAGGAATAAATCGCTTAGCCATTTTTCTGGAAGAAGAAGGCAATTGGGAATGTAGACATTATTTTGGATTAGCACAAGAGGAATATGAGGATTTGGACAATAGATTCGAACCCGAGTTCAGGCAAATTGGTCGCATTCAAAATCACTTTTTTTCCAGATATTTTGACTTTATATTTCCGGTTTACCATAAGGATAAACCATTGCTCTATACTTTCCTTGGTGATATAATGCCGCGGGGTGAAATGGATGAACACAGTAAATTAAATTTTATTCAAGTGCTTAGTAGTATTGTTGCTATGGCTCTTGAAAACAAGCGTCTTTGTCGGGAGCAAAGAAATCAGCAGGCTTTGCGATCAGAACTAATTCAGGCAGGCGAACTGCAGACAATGCTCATTCCGGATAATCTTCCTGATAACCACCGGATTCAGATGTCAGGGGTCTATAGTCCACATCACGAAGTAGGGGGTGATTACTACGACTATCTTTCTCTTAATGAGGATGAATGCATGTTTTGCATAGGTGATATTTCCGGAAAGGGGGTAGCCGCCGCCTTGCTGATGGCAAACTTTCAGGCCCGGCTACGTTCTTATGCAGATCAGTATACTTCCTTAGTCGCTCTGGTTGAGAATTTAAATACTCACGTAAATAATATCACAAAAGGAGAAAAGTATATTACTTTTTTTCTCGCGAAGTTCAACTTTGTAACCCGCGAGCTTCAATATGTAAATGCCGGTCATAATCCTGCAATACTGTATCATGGTCAGGAAATACAATACCTAGAGGAGGGTTGCACTATTTTAGGGATGTTTGAAAAGCTTCCATATGTAAATGTTCGTACAATTCATTTACCCTCACCATTTGTCACGTTCTGCTATACAGATGGATTGTCGGATATAGAAAACAAAAAGGGAAAGCCACTTGAAATTCATCATCTCACGGAATTCATTAAGCATTATCACATGCTGGATGCCCGTAGCCTAAATAAAAAACTGATGACGTATATTCAGCGATTCAATGGCAGCGAGTTTGCTAACGATGACGTAAGTATGCTAACCTGCAAGATATTTTAGGTTGATTCCTGCATAATCTATGATATAAGAGATTGCCTGGACAGCAATTTTTTATTGCGGATGTCCTGGTTTATGAGTAAAGCAATATTTATAAAATAAAAGCTGCCTATTTTATCAGTTTCAATAAGATCGCTTAGGAAGGTATTTACATAAATAATTGAGAGAGAAAGCAGGACGGCCATTACATAACGCTTTTCTTCTTTTGAAAAAGTCTCATTATAGATTTGCTGGCCTTTCAAAAATATAAAGAACGTAAGTGCCATAAATAGAAGTAGTCCGATAATACCCTGTTCCGCTAAAATCAAGAGGAAATAATTATGTATGGAAGAACGCTCCGGGTTGGCGCTTACATATGTTGAAAAGCTATTAACAGTATAACTTTTGTAGTAGGTATCAAAGTTGCCGGGACCAAAACCCGTCCAAGGTTTATCAACCCACATTTTAATCCCCGCAATCCACCTGTATAACCTTTCAGCGCTCGAGACATCCTGACCCTCAAAAGTTGATTCCAGATGTTCACCGAGAGCATTGTGATAAACAGTAGTTTCATAATTGGGTGCATAGTTTAAATAATGGTTCTGCACTGCCATATATACAAAAAATGCAATGCTTAGAGAGAATGCTGAAATAACTGCAACCTTCGTCCATTTTGCGCGAATAACAAAGAACATGATAAGGGCAGTAATAAGTGCAAGCCAGGCGGATCGCGTGTAAGCAAAATATACACCAAGCAGTATTAATACAAACGAATAATTAAGAAATCGTTTTTTAAAAGAACCTTTAGGATACCAACTTATAGCCAATACGACAAATGGAACTACCTCTGCCACCATGCATGCATAGTTTACATGATTTCTAAAAAAGGGAAACATTTGACCGTTTACTGTTTCAAAGGAAAAAGCGTAACGGGCATGGCGAATCAGCGTGTATAAAACGGTAAATAGCAGTGGAAGAAAAAAACACCAGAACATTTTTTTGAACTGCGTAAGGTTTTTTACCAGTAACCCTGTAATGAAAACAAAGGTGACTATATACCAGGTTTTAGCAAGCAACCATTTTACAGATATAAATACGTCGGAGGAGTATACCGTTGCAATTAAATTCCATACATAGTAAATAAGAAGCATAAATAAAACAGGGCTCTTAAAGAATTCCTTATCAAGCAGGGCAGGTTTCGCCAGCACATAGCCGATAAAAAGGAACATAAGTCCCACTATCAACGGTTCTGTTGGGAAATCGGTAGCAAAGCCGTTTGGAAGTGCAACCTCGATAGAAAGAGGAAGCATTGCTATTAAAATAAAATAAATAGTTTTTGAATCATGTATGCTAAGGAAAAAAAATAAGAAAGCGCAGGGAATTAATAACAGATAATAGTTCTCTGAGTAAATACTTAATAGAATTGTAGCCAGCAACAAAATGCCGAATCCGTAAAAAGTATTCAGCCAAAACCGATCAAGAAGCTTTGGATACATCTGCAAAGGCAGCTTTTATATATTTATAGCGCTCAATTAATATCACAGCTAAAGTTCCAAGTACAAAGCTAATCAGGGCACTGCCAAGAACAATTAACCAACGGATAGGTTTTGATTTTCGCTCAGCAGGAATTGCTTTTTCAAGAATATAAAGTGTAGGAACCGCATCGTTTATAGTAGATTTATATTGCTCATACATTGATTGAGTATTGTTCAGCTCCCTGATAGATCCTTTCTTTTTTTCTTCAAGCACTTTAACCTGCTCAGATGCGGCATCCATATCGGAACCTCGGGTACCTTCGGATGTTTTTATCAATCTGTCCAGCTGATCAATGCCTCCGTATAAATTAAATCGGTGCTTCAGGTAAAAAATTGTATCAGTCATATTTTTTACTTCTGCCTCTTTATCCTTTAGCTTGCCGGCATAGATGGTCAGAATTTTGGTCTTGTTCTCATTTAATAATTTTTTATTTGCGATATCAATCTGATCTACGATCTCATTAGCCATGTCTGCTGCTACTTTTTTACCATGATCTATAACGGTGACCACAACAGCGCCTTTTTCATTTTTTTCAACAGTCATATTATCTTCTAGTTCACGCATGACTGTATAAACAGGGTAATTTTCTTTACTCGAATCTATATCGTAGTGCTGAAAAAGCTTAAACTTATGTATGAGGTATAATTTCAACGGTTCAGAGTTCGCAATAGATAAGATACGGTCAACATCATTGCTTCCTCCGAAATAAGATTGTTCCCCTAATTCAAATAAGGCTGAACTGCTGGTAAGGTTCGGATTAAGGGGATAAAAAACAGAATCTGATTCATAATATGGCTTCATAATATGAGGATCAGAGATGATCGTGGTTGCTAAAATTGCAACGCCGCATATAATTAAAATAGGTTTTCTCCATCTCCACACAATTCTCAGAAATGCAATCAGATTAAAGGAACTATCCATATAACAGCTTATAAAAAATTTTGGCAAAGGTAAAAAATTATATCACACAGCCGGGGCAGGCTTAAGTTATGTTACCAGGGAAAAGCTGAAGCATTTTTTTGATACTAACCAATTGCAATAAAAAGGCAATTATAGTAGAAACCATTACGGCAATTAAAGCGTGGACAAGCCAATTTACAGATTGAAAAAAGGATAACTGAAAAATAAAAAAAGTGGTTACTGCAAACGCACTTAACCGGGCAATCAAAAAGTAATTAGGTTTCCATTTAAAAATAATTACGGAAAGCAGCAGGTTAAAAAAGGCTATCAAAAGGTTGCTAATGGCTGAAGCTTCAGCAGCACCTAATGCCTGATATTTTCGGATCAGTATCTGGTTAAGTGTATAATTAACGATTACACCAAAAAGAGAAATTAAGATCAGTTCTTTAATATTTCCGTTCGCAGTTAATAGTGTACCGAAAATAAATACGGAACACGTTCCGATAAAGCTAAATATTAATATACTTAAGATCTTTGCCGAGTATACCGAACCTTCGTGGTACAAGCTGTTCATGATTTCCCTGGAAAAGGTACTGAAAGTGCATGCAGTAATTACTGAAGTAATAAAAATAACTGTGAAACTGGTTTTCACCAATTCTTCTACATGTTGACTTTTAATGATCATTCTCGAAAAAATGGGCAGAAGCAAAACGGCGAAAAGGTATCCAAATTGATTTAGGACATCCAGCAAGCGGAATGCAGAAGCATAAATTCCGGCTTCTTTTATGCTATTTCCTGGCGAAAGCTTTTCAATCATTACACCATCAATCCTCGAATAGATTGCCATAAGCATTATAAGTAATGCAAAGGGAAATGTATTCCTTAAGAGCCTTAATGTGAATGTGAATGAAAATGTAAAATTTATTTTTCCTGCAAACCGAAGTAAAATCAATACAGACGTAAGTAAGGATATTAAATAACTAATCGTTTGTGCGTAGACGAACCATTCAATTTTAAAATGTACCCGGTAAACCGGGATCCATAGCAGGCCTCCACAGATAATAATCATAATGGCTTTATCCAGGATGGAAAGAATACTGTCTGTTTTGAAGTGATGTAATGCAGAAATATTCGATCTTACGTATACTATAAATGAAGCAAGCAGCTGGTTAAAGCAAATTGATAAAAGGAGCATTAACCGATAACCCGTAAAGTTCAGAGCCCACCCTATAGTCAGACTAATAACAAGATATACTACAGCCAAAATTACTTTTATACTGAAAATGTTGGATATATAAGTGTTAAGCTGGTTTTCTTGCTGGGCAATAAAACGGTTGTTATAATTGCTGATTCCAATGTCAAGAAGTATTTGAGTTAAGAGAGAAAGGTTAAATAATACGAAATATGCACCATAGTCCTGAGGGCCTACCACATTTTGCACCGTGCGATCAATACCCAGTATCCAAAGTGGTTTTATTAATACATTGAGTGAAATAATAAAGGCAAGGTTTCTAAAGAATAATCTTTGCATCCGCTGAGTTGGCTGGTAAAGGTAATTCCTGTTAAAAGATCCCGCAATATCAAATCGCCTTTATATCCAAAGGTTATAGAAGCAGCTCAGGAAGTTCTTTCTGAAGTTATATATTGCACAAGTGAAGATTGCGGTCAATACACGATTTTTAATCACTGAACATCTGGAAGGAATTGGCTGGTTTACTTATGAAACCCTGAAACGAATCACCCAACAACACCCGGAGCATGAATTTTATTTTTTTTTCGACCGGAAATTTTCCAACGAATTTATTTTTTCTTCGAATATTCATCCTCAGATTTTATCTCCGCCCGCCCGCCACCCGTTGCTGTGGTATTGGTGGTTTGAAGTTGCGGTTCCCCGTGCATTAAAAAGGATTATTCCGGACCTGTTTCTTTCCACTGATGGTTATCTTTCATTACGCACAAATTGCAGGCAGGTAATAGTAATGCACGATATTGCATTTGAACATTTTAATGACCACATTGATAGCCTGGCTACTAAATTTTACCGGCATTATACACCTAAATATGCACAAAAAGCAGCCCGTATTGCCACAGTATCCCGTTTTTCAAAAGATGATATTTGTTTCCGTTACCATGTTTCTCCCGAAAAGATTGATGTGGTTTACAATGGCTCCAATGAAATGTTTAAACCCTTAACAATACCTGAGCAACAAGTGGTCAGAGATCAGTTTACCAGAGGCAGAAGCTATTTTATATATGCCGGAGCTATTCAGCCCCGGAAAAACCTGATAAAGCTTTTTCTTGCCTTCGATATGTTTAAGAAAAAAATCAGGAGTGATATTAAACTGGTAATTGCAGGAAGAAACTGGAACTACCACGAAGCATCTGCCGTTCACTCACAGATGCAATTTAGCGATGATGTGATCTTTCCAGGTCACCTGACCCGCAGTGATCTTTCAAGATTAATGGCCGCATCAATGGGATTAATATATATTTCTTTGTTTGAAGGATTTGGAATTCCCATCATTGAAGCCATGAATTGTAATGTGCCGGTCATCACATCAAATGTCTCCTCTATGCCGGAAGTTGCAGGAAATGCAGCGCTGTTTGCAGATCCACATTCTATTGATGATATAGCCTTAAAAATGGAAATGCTTTATACAGATGAATTTCTAAGAAAAGAATTGGTTGAAAAAGGAAAGGTGCAAAGCCAAAAATTTACCTGGCAGCAAACTGCAGACGGGCTGTATGAATGTATGATGAAAGCTGTGAGGAAATAATATCAGGAATCGCAGTATTTATTGAGATGCAAAATGAGAATTTCAATCAGCCAATTGCCTGGTCCAGGTCCTCAATTAAATCGTTTACATCTTCCACTCCAACACTAAGCCTAATTAAAGAATCCATTAACCCACGTTTCTCGCGGAGCTCTTTTGGAATGGAAGCATGAGTCATAGAGGCAGGATGTCCGATCAGAGATTCCACTCCACCCAATGATTCTGCGAGTGAAAAAAGTTTAGTTCCGCCAAGCACGTTCATTGCATCTTCCATTCTGTCACCTTTCAGGGTAAAAGAGATCATACCGCCGAAACCACGCATCTGCTTTTTTGCAATTTCATAGTTAGGGTGATTTGGAAGACCCGGATAATATAATTTATCCACCTTGCTATTATTTTGTAAAAACGTAGTGACAGCCGACGCATTTTCGCAGTGACGCTGCATTCGGAGGTGCAGGGTTTTTATACCCCGAATCACAAGAAAGCAATCCTGTGGGCCAGGTACTGCACCACATGCATTTTGTAAGAATTTCAATTGCTCATTTAATTCAGCACTACCGGTAGCGATTATCCCCATTACAGAATCGCTGTGGCCTCCTAAATACTTAGTTGCCGAGTGCAGTACTATTTCAGCACCTAAATCAAGCGGAGTTTGTATATAGGGTGATGCAAATGTATTATCCACACAAACCAAAATATGGTGCTGTTTTGCAAGTGCTGAAGCTGCGGAAATATCAATAATGTTCATCATTGGATTGGTAGGCGTTTCAATCCAAATCATCTTCGTCTTTTTTGTAATGTACTTTTCAATTTCACTGGTATTTCGCATGTCAATAAAGTGAAATCGGATGCCATATCTTTCAAAAACCTTTGTGAAAATGCGATACGTCCCACCGTACAAATCATCAGTGGAAATTACCTCATCACCAGGGTTAAGTAGTTTAATTACTGCATCTGTGGCGGCAAGTCCGCTGCTGAAACAAAGTCCATATTTTGCATTTTCCAGTGCTGCTAAATTGTTTTGAAGTACATCCCTGGTAGGATTCTGAGTGCGCCCATATTCATACCCTTTATGTTTACCCGGAGCTTCCTGCACATAGGTGGATGTTTGAAAAATAGGGGTCATAATTGCTCCTGTAGATGGATCAGGTTCTATGCCTGCATGGAGAGCTTTAGTGGCAAATCTCATATCGAAAAATTATGGACGCGTAAAGTAAGGTTGCAATATTAAATTTCAAAAGTGAGAAAAATGCTGGATATCATCACTTGGTTGGTTTAAGAATATAACCAATTATTTATGCTGCTGATTAGTTAACCAAATTCTGAATGAGGGTAGCTGAGTTTTCATAAACATTACAATATCATACTGCGTTGCATTCTGCAGCATTGGTTCAGGGACATTGCAATAGTCAACGAACAAATCAATTTCACTGTAGGCGATAGATACAATTCCCTGATCTATATATTCATGAAGAATTTCTTTAAGCAATTGATTCTTTCTGTATATATCCATAATCTGGGCATACTCTCGTTTATCTTTCTCCATTCGGCTGAATTGTTGCCACAATGCGGTAACCGGGCTTTGAAGAGCTTCAATGCCATTTAACATGTAATCGTTTTTATTGTAACCTAACTTCTGTGCTTCATGCTGTACAGTCTCAAAGTCCCTTTTTGGCGTGATAACAGTATTTGGCAATTGATATTCTATCTTTTTTAAGCGTAAGCGAAGCCGGTATGTTTCATGCAATGCAGAATCTCTGAAACTGACCATGCGAATACTATAGCCATATGCTGAAAAATAGATGGAGTCATTTTTAAATGCATGAAAGGCAAAAAGACCAGCAGTATCGCTTAACAATGTTCTGCCAGTTCTTAAATTAAAAATCTGCATTCTGAATACCGGCTTATTTGTTTCAGCATCAGTTACTTTACCGGTAATGAACACTTCCTTGTTTTGAGCATTCACGATTTTGCTGAAAGGAGCAACTAACAAAAAACAAAGAAACATTTTATGAAAAATTCTTTTCAACGTAGCAAATCAAATCTTCAATTGGGTAACGAAATAACCTATTGATATTGCAGGCTCATTATTAATATTATATAATACAAAAACTCATAAATGTGGTTAGGCTTAATTTATAAATCCTGCATACTTTAGAAAAGAAAATGTTCTTCTCTTTTTCAGGTAATTTAAATCCGATGCATTTGCATATGCCTCACGCTCAAAAATAATGTTTAAATAAGCCTGGTGATGAGTTTTATACTTAACCCGGTTGATGAGGTAGTGGGAGAGATATAAAATGTAAAAAGGTATAATCAAAAGTTCCAGTTCCTGCCGGTGATGGATGAGCTCATGATTTATCAGTACTTTATCCTCTATATAGGATTTTTCTCTTAACAGAATAAAGGGATAAAGCGCCATTCCCTGAACGTGTAAGTTTTTGAAGATGATAAAATACGGGTAATGCAAAAGTTACTTTTTTCAAAAATAAAGCTTTTGACAATTCCATAATAGTAGCCAAATTCTTTGCTAATTTAGCTATGTTTGGTCACCCTAAAGTTGAAATAATGCCGGGCAATTCTTTGGTTCTTTTTATAATTGATGATGATAGCGCTGCTATGCATTCATTAAAAAATTTTGTAGAGCGGAAATATCCCGGAATAGAGGTGGCTACTTTTGGGTCCGGAGAAAGTGCTTTGGTGGAATTACATCGTAAGCCTGATGTAATAGTTTTGGATTATCATTTAAAAAATGAAAAGGAGGAATTAAACGGGATTGAAATATTGAAGCGCATTAAAGATCTATTGCCTCATACGCCCATTATTTTTATGTCGGACGACGACCATGAGAATGTGGCTGCAAACATTGTTAAATACGGAGCTTACGATTATATAGTACGCGGTAGCGGAGCTTACCAGAGATTGGAAATTATGATCAATAATGCTACAGGTCATCTATCATTACACCGGCAGATAAGAGTTCAGCGTATCTTTAACATTGTCTTTATTCTTCTGCTGTTTATAGCATTTGCTGCCATATTCCTGGATCGTTATTTCTAACGACTTTAAATACAAATATTATAGACAAAATTTTTGAGTCAAATTGCGGCAGAGGTAACCAATTGAAAACGATTGCGGGCAGTCAGCTGGTAATTTTTAAATGTGGAATGTTGTGTTAAGATGGCTCAACCAAACAGGGCGTGGCGTAGTGTCGGAATTTTCGCTTCCGTTCATTTGAATTCCATCAGCCGCCATTCAGCTAAACCTTTTTTGTTCTTCCATTCTGAAAATAATCAATCCGCTCATAAGCTTCGGTTCAAACCAGGTTGATTTAGGAGGCATCACTTCACCTTTGTCGGAAATTGCAAATAGCTGATCCATTGTAACAGGATAAAGAGAAAAGGCAATCATTGCCTTACCTTTAATCACCAATTTTTCTAACTCTTTTAATTCCGTAATACCAGGAATAAAGTCTACCCTCTTATCAATGCGCGGATCTTTAATACCAAGTATCGGTTCCAGAACATTTTCCTGTAAAATGGTAACATCAAGCACCCCTGTAGCATCATTCTTATAGGTTCCTTCTTTCGCTTTAAGCTTAAACCATTTACTTTCCAGGAACATTCCAAATCTATGGGACTTTGTGGGGCGATAAGGGGAACGGCTGGCTTCTTTTATGAAAAACTTTTCTGAAAGCCTGCTCATAAATTCATTTTCGGAATAACCATTCAGGCTTTTTACTGATCGGTTATATTCATAAATCCGTAACTGATTGGATGGAAACAGACAGGAAAGAAAATATTGATGATCCTGGAAATCTGACTGGCCTCCTAATTCCTGAACTCTCTGTTTGGCATATATAGCAGCGGCCGCCGCCCGATGGTGACCATCAGCTATATAAGAGAAGAGAACCTTTTTATCAAAAAGAGAAATTAATTTTTCGAGGGTTACCTCATCTTTTACGATCCAAACTTGTTGCTGCACACCGGCCTCAGAGAAAAAATCATAAGCCGGAGATTCATTTTCGGTAATGAATTGAAGCAATATATCAATTTCGGGTACAGGATTATACGCCAGAAAAACAGGGTTGCTGTTAAGCCTGGTATTGCTGATGTGAAGTACATTTTCCTTTTCTTTTTCCGCCCTCGTATTTTCATGCTTTTTAACCTTGCCATCTAAATAATTTTTAATGTGGAGGCAACAGATCAAACCCGTTTGCGAATGGTTCTGCATAGACATGCGATAGATGTAAAAACAAGGCTGTTCATCACGAAGAATGGTTCCTTGTCTGAGCATTTTTTCAAAGTAGTCACGTGCGTGTTCAAAGAGCTGCAGATCCGTTTTACGTATCTCATCCGGAAAATCTATCCTTGGTTTAACTACATGTGCAAATGAATACTTATTTTGCCTGGCTGCTTCCCTTCTCTCTGGTTCACTCAATAAGTTATTTGGATTTAAGGCAACTTTAAATGCAAGATCTGGACGCGGGCGAAAGCCTTTAAAGGGTTTAATAATCACGTAATAAGGATTTCAAAATTTGAAATTCAAAATGATATCTGCAACATCTCTACCGATACGCTGCTGTGCTTCTTTGGTAGATGCGCCAATGTGCGGTGTTAAAGATACCCGCGGATGCTGAAGCAACGCGGAATTATGTGTCGGCTCTTCCTCAAAAACATCGAGGCCCGCATAGGAAACCTTTCCTGTATTCAGAGCATTAATCAATACTTCCTCTTTAATAGCTCCACCGCGGGCACAGTTTATAATGATAACACCTGTTTTCAATACATTGATTTCTTCGCTGGTTATTACCTCAGCTGACCCGGCACTGTGAATAGAGATGATATCACTATTTCGCAACAATTCTTCTTTGCCTGAAGGAAAAATTGGAAAGGAAATTTTTGTCTGGTTCATCAGATTCAATTCAAGATTCCAATCTCTTGGATAGAGGTCATATGCAAGCACATTCATCCCGCAGCCAATAGCAATTTTTGCTGTGGCCTGCCCGATATTTCCAAAGCCTATAAAGCCTATTGTTTTTCCTTTCAATTCACTGCCTTTGGAAAATTTTTCCTTCAATTCTTTAAATCTTTCAATTCCGCGTTGAGGCATCTCACGATTAGATTCAGGAAAAAAACGAACCAATCCTGTTAAATGAGCAAATACTAATTCTGCTACAGATTGAGTGGAGGAGAAGGGAGTATTTTTTACCGTGATTCCTTTTTGCTGTGCATATTCCACATCAATGTTATCGAGTCCAACTCCGCCGCGAATGATTAATCTTATTGTGGTAATGGCATCAATTAACGGTTTACGGACTTTTGTGGCACTGCGCACTGTAAGAACTTCGAATTCATTAATATGGTTGATTAAATCCTCCTGTGAAATTTTGCCTGTTACTACTTCGAAGCCGGCTTGTTTAAGCATTTCCTGGGCAGATTGCTCCATGCCGTCATTGGCAAGTATCCTTATCATAGTGCAAAATTGGTGAGGACGAAAATAGGAATGAGATTAGAATACAGAAAATAATTTCTGTTAATCCATACATATAATAGTTGTGGTATGTTTCATAATTTCATTTTCCTGGGTTACAATCTTTGATGTCTTATTTCTTTAATACAGTTCTATTTTAAGATTTTAAGGTCTCAGCTTAAAAATTTCATAGAGAAATGAAACATAATAGATTCCTCCAATGGATGATCCGCCTGGGTAATCCTGATGGTAGTAGTTAAACAGATTAGACGCACCAATTTTTAAGGTTGTGTTTAATTTGGTAAAATGATAGCTGACCTCAGCATCTATTATATTGACAGCAGGCAGGCTATTATCGATATTGGTAATATCATTAAGATTATCCCAGCGGGCAATGGCATCTGTCCACCTCCAATTGATCATAAAGCCAATATTCCTGAAAGCATTTGTTTTACTAAGAGTAACATTGCTCTTTAAGGGCGGGGTGCGAAGACCCGGTAATAGCTTTTCCGGTGTAATGTTAGAACGTATAAAGGTTAAGTTACCAGAAAGAAGAAACCCCTTAGGAAATGCATATGAAACTGAGGCTTCTATTCCGTCAACATTTACTATATTAAATGCATTTGCAGGTATTACATAGGTTACATAATTAGATGCATAGATCGCATAGGCAGCGCTGGTTATTGAATCATTTTCAGGACCGCCAACCCCGGGTTTAATAAGCTTCACCTGGCTGATAAGATTGGTATATTTGTTATGGAAATAATCTATATCCGTATATAATTTTCCATTGTTCCAAAGACGCTGATAACCTAATTCGAACGTTTGAATTTTTTCCGGCTTAATATAGCCATAGGGCGCCGCCATGAGCAACTCTTTGTATTTACTTATTGCAGAATCTAATAAGCCCGGATTTCTCAGCAAATAATTGCGTACGGTATCAGAAAAAAGAGATTGTGATTCATAGGTGAAGGAATGATAGTGAACCTGGTAAGGTGCATCAACCATTGGTAATCCGCCTAACAAGTGCTGAGGACCAAGATCAATGTCATTGTATAAATCCTGAGGACCCGGCAAGCGAAAGCCAGTTTGAAACGAGGCACGGATATAATTTTCATCATCGGGATGAAATACGGCTGCAAGCCGGGGCGACCATACACCTTTATAAATATCAATTTTATCAAGACGAAGCGACGCTAATAGCTTTAACCGGTCACGGAAAATTTTTTTTGTTGCCTGTGCATACACGGCATATTGATTAAAGAAAATAGGATGCCCCGGGGTATCAATAAAAATACTTGAATCAGATTTAAGATTGGATATCGAATAGTCTGCACCTGCGATTAAACTTACACTTTTTATCAGCTGACTAAAATTGTATTCGCCCTGAAAATAATAACGTGATGAATGATCAATCACCTTTGATCCTTTTCCAAAAGGAAGAGCTTTTAAACTATCCTTAACGTGGTCAAAAGCTAAAGTGCCAGGAACTAAACGGCCGATATCAGCATAATCACGCGCTGCTTCAAAATCATTTTCGGCAACATTTTCAATCAATCCTGAATAGGCTTTTCTAAAATCAGAAAACCAAGATTTGTTTTGCTTCCATCGGTTATTAATTATTAAAGCTAAATATTTTGAGTTGTAGGTATCTCCCAAATCATCAGCTGCTATAGATCCCCGAACGAAAAAGTTATCTCCGGAAAGCTCCAGCTTATTCGAATACAACTTTATATTTTTCAAATCAAATTGATTGTTAAACCTAACTGTAGCCTGAGCAAAGCTAAAGGCATCCGATAGTTGTAACGTATTCGTAAGTTTATAATTAACCGAGCCATTTACTTTAAATGAATAGGAAGTATTATCCATTAAATCCTTAATATAATAACCGGTGCGGGAAACATACACACTATTCACTGCGAGAGGAAGAGGAGCAACTACTTCATCTCCATAGATATTTACTGCATCTCTGCCGGGGTCATTTGCCCCCCGGTTTGCCAGTGAAACATGATAGTCCAGATCAGAAGAATCTGTAACTACCCAATCACTTCCTTTAATATATCCAAGATTTACTTTAAAGCCAAGGTGCTTGTTAATGGCTTGGGCATATCGCAATTGCATATCTGTATACCATGCTGCGCTTGTAGAAGTGTTTCCTAAGCGGTTTATACCATTTTTAATTTGAACTGAAAGCCCTGGATATGAAAACGGATCTTTAGTACTTATATAAATCAATCCATTAAAGGCATTTGCACCATAGAGAGCCGAAGCCGCTCCGGGAATTAATTCGACTCTTTCAACATCTAAATCTGTTGGTCCAAGAACATTACCCAAAGGCCATCCTAATCCTATTAATGAATTATTGATTCCATCCACCAATTGAACCATTCTTAAATTTGCACTATTGTTAAATCCCCTCGTATTTATTGTTTTATACAATATTGAATTGGTAAGAATATCCACACCCTTATAATTTGAAAGGGCAGTATAGAAATTTTCTGATGCCGTTAATCTTATAGCAATGGGATCAAGTTTTAGAATGGAAACAGGGGATTCCAAAATCCGCTCATTAATCCGGGATGCTGTTACCACTACTTCATTTGCAATTAATTGATTGCTTTTAAGTCTAATTTCAAGATAAGTAGTGAAGGAATCAATTTTTACTTTTGATGATTCATAACCTATATAGCTGATATACAGATTAAGCGAATCTTTAATGGGTGACAGGATGAGCTGGAACTGGCCTCTATTATCGGTAATAGTACCCATAGTGTTATCTTTAGCTAAAACAGTAGCGCCTGGCAGTAATTCATTGGTTGCATCATCTCTGATTTCACCATTAACCAATACATCCGGCGATTGTCCTGAACAAGTAAAGCAAATTGAATAGTATGAGAAGATAAGAGCTGAAACTGCTTTTAAATTCATTTGTAACGATGGTTCGTAATCCGAAAGAAGAATTAGCTAAGAGCGCCAATGGATCTTTTTCTTCTGATGAAATATAAGAATAGTTGATCGAAATTTTATATCTTTTTTTTAAAGATTTCTTACCATCTGTTTAAGATAATTAAAACATATTCTAATTCATCAGGCTATTTTAAATCTATTGTCACTGTTTTTATGGTCCCATTATATGGAAATGGTGCATTATATATTTCGTTGCAAACGGAGGTTCCATAATCAATACCTACATCCAGGGTTTCGAGGCTAAATCGTCTTGAAACTGTTTTTTCAATTCTTCCCTCAGCCTCTTTCTTTGAATTAATATACAGTATTCCGCTTCCACCGGCATCAGGTTTACCACCATCCCATATGAATTGAAATCGTATAGTTACATCGCCAGTCGGAAGTTTCCCGGAAGACGCAATCATATATACATTTTCACCAAACCAATTATAAATAAAAATTGCCTTGCCGTTTTTTACAATCAATGACCAGCCAGCACTATTACCACCCTGGGTTATGATAACGCCTTCTGCATCTTTTTGAGGGATGATTATATCTGCCCTTATTTCATATGACTTCATCTTAATGTTGGCTGCAATACCTTCAGGAATCCTGGTGGATGTGTTATAGTATATAAATGTTTTGCGACCGGCATTAAGATTGGGGCGAAATGTAGTATTCCCTCTTTCCCCAGTGCGATCATCAAGGGGTAGTACATTGTATTTTAGCGCTTCTTCCCAAAATAAATTCTTTAATTCTTTAAGCTTGACTGAATCTTTCGCTGCAAGAGTTATTGCTTGTGAATAATCCTCATCTAAATTATACAGTTCCCATTCATCTTTGTTAAAATTTTGTGCAGTGCTTGAACTATGCATCCATGGTACGCGGTTGTGACGGGTACAAGCGAACCAGCCATCTTTATATAAACCGCGGCACATAAACATCTCGAAATATTGAATGTGATGTTCTGAAGGAGCATCAGGCTTATCAAAAGTATACAGCATGCTGACCCCTTCAATAGGTTTTTGTGTAACACCATTTATTACAGTTGGTGCAGGTATCTGGGTTGCATCCAATATTGTAGGAGCAATATCGATCAAATGGTGAAATTGAGATCTTATTTGACCGGTGTCCTTTATACGGTTGGGCCATGAGATTACCATGCCATTCCGAATACCTCCGAGATGTGAGGCGATCTGTTTTCCCCATTGGAAGGGAGTATTCATAGCCCATGCCCATGCTACCGGATAGTTTGGTGCAGTTTCAGGTGTACCGATTTTATTTAACCATTTTAAGTTATTTTCAATGTTTTCCGGATAACCGTTTAATCCTTTAAATTCATTACATGTACCGTACAAACTCCCTTCAAGGCTTGCACCATTATCACCCATGATATAGATAACCAGTGTATTGTTCAATTGATTTAGCTTTTTTAGCTCATCTATTAGGCGTCCTGTCGGAGCATCGGCATATTCCAGATAACCGGCGTAATTCTCCATAAATTTCTCATAAAGTTTTTTCGCTTCCGTGGATTGCTCCTCCCAGGAAGGAATTTCCATGGGCCGGGGAGTAAGCAATGCATCGTTAGGAATAATGTGAAGTTGCTTTTGATGTTCAAATGTGATCTCTCTTAATTTATCCCAGCCCATATTGAATTCGCCTTTATATTTATCACGGTACTCCGGTAATGGCTGGTGAGGCGCATGAGTGGCGCCTGGAGCGAAGTATAAATAAAACGGCTTATCCGGAGCAGCTGCCTTTTGTTGTTCCATAAAATTGACCGCTTTATCGGTCATATCCGTCATAAAATTATAAGCCTGTGCCGGACTTGAGGAAGTAATAACGGGCACTGTGTTCTCATAGATTGAAGGAAACCATTGGTTGGTTTCTCCTCCTTGAAATCCATAAAAATATTCAAAACCCATGTAGGTTGGCCAATGGTCAAAAGGCCCAATGACACTTATTTCATTATCGGGGGTGTTATGCCATTTTCCAAAAGCTGCTGTGCTATAACCATTATCGCGCAGTATTTCCGCTGTAAGAGCTGTTTCCTTTGGAATTATTCCCGTATAGCCGGGGAATCCAGTTCCAAATTCCGTAATTACACCAGTTCCTGCAGAATGATGGTTGCGACCGGTTAAAAGTGCAGCACGGGATGGTGAACATAGAGCTGTAGTATGAAATTGATTGTAGAGTAATCCATTTCTTGCAAGCCAGTCACATGTCGGGGTGTTTACCGGGCCTCCAAATGTACTTGATGCACCAAATCCAACATCATCCAGCATTATTATTAAAATATTTGGATTGCCTTTGCGGGCTTTTATTGGTTGTGGATAGTCTGCTTTAGAATCTAAATAGGTATCACCTAACTGAGGATTTGTTTTTGGAACAACCGGCAATGTTTGCTGAGTAAATCCGCAAAACCAAAACATAGCTAATCCAGTTGTAAAAAATATTGTCTTCATAAAAACTGGTTAGAATAACTTATCGAAGATTATTTATCTTATTAAATATAGAATTTATATAAATATCACATAAATATCAACACTTTTGATGTAGCAATGCAGAGGCCGTGATTATAATGAGGTATTGCTTAGTCTATAGGCAAACAATTGTGACTGCTAAGAGAGATAAACATTTTTTTCTTCTTGGTAATTTAAAATAGTTCTCTTAATTTTGCCTTCCGTTTTTCATCTCCTCACTTATTATACCAATATTTTTAGTGTATATAACCAAGAAACGCAAACAGGCCAATACGAAGGTTAAATTTGGCATGGCCTACACCTTGCAGGATGCATCATCGCTGATCAAGGAAGTTTCAACACCTAAATTTGATGCATCTATTGACCTACACATTCGCCTTGGTGTAGATCCGAGAAAGGCTGATCAGGCAATTCGCGGTGTTGCAAACCTGCCCCATGGCACAGGTAAAACAAAACGGGTACTTGTGTTATGTAACCCGGATAAGGAAGCTGAAGCAAGGGAATCCGGGGCCGATTATTTTGGTTTACAGGAATACGTTGAAAAAATTGAAAAGGGCTGGACGGAAGTAGATGTCATTATCGCTACTCCCAGCGTAATGCCGAAGATTGCGAGGCTGGGAAAGATCTTAGGCCCGCGTAATCTGATGCCAAATCCCAAGTCGGGTACTGTTACAGATAATGTGGCAGACGCTGTTAAGGAGGTGAAAGGAGGAAAGATTGCTTTCCGGGTTGACAAACAGGGAATTATTCATGCCTCTGTAGGCCGTGTTTCTTTTCCAAAAGAAAAGATTCTGGAAAATGCCAATGAGTTAATTCATACAGTAATCAAAATGAAACCATCTTCAGCAAAGGGCATTTACTTGAAGAGTATTACTATGGCAAGCACAATGAGTCCCGGAATTTCTATTGATACCAAACCGCTAATCAGCTAATTCATGGAAAAAGCAGGAAAAAAGGAAGCCATTGATGCACTGACGCAAAGATTTTCCAGGGCTACTAATTTTTATATAGCCGATGCATCGAATCTGACTGTGGCGGAGATTAACAGGCTGCGGCGCATTTGCTATCGCGAAAAGGTAGAATTTCGCGTCGCCAAAAATACACTGATCAAAAAAGCGCTTCAGCAAGTTGGGAATGGATATGAAGAGTTGTTCAATTCGTTGAATGGACCAACTTCATTAATGTTTAGTGATACGGCAAATGTACCTGCAAAAGTTATTAAAGAATTCAGAAAAGGGAACCAGAAGCCCATTTTAAAGGCAGCATATATTGATTCTGCTATTTTTATTGGAGATAACACACTTGATGACCTTTTTAATCTTAAATCTAAAAATGAACTGATCGGAGGGATACTGGCCATGCTTCAATCTCCTGCAAAGAATATAATAAGTGCTTTGCAAAGTGGTGGCAGCAATCTTAGCGGCATACTGAAAACATTAAGCAATAAGGAATAATAATTGATCAATATATCTGTCGCAAGGGATTACTTCCGTCCCTCAGCTGAACAGGAACTTCCCGGAGGATTTTCCGGTATCATGTAAACAATTTTTCATCCCATAAATAAATTTAAAATGGCGGACTTAAAAACATTTGCTGAACAATTAGTAAACCTGACAGTAAAAGAGGTTAGCGAATTAGCTCAGATTTTAAAATCAGATTACGGTATTGAGCCTGCAGCTGCAGCTCCTGTAATGGCTGCTGGCGGTGGTGGGGCACAGGCTCCGGTTGTTGAAGAAAAAACAGCTTTTGATGTAATTTTAAAAGCTGCAGGTGGTCAAAAATTAACAGTTGTAAAAGTTGTTAAAGACTTAACAGGTCTTGGCTTAAAAGAGGCGAAAGATTTGGTAGATGGTGCTCCTAAGCCCGTTAAAGAAGGTGTATCAAAAGAGGAAGCAGAATCAATCAAAACCAAGCTTACTGAAGCTGGAGCTGAAGTTGAAGTCAAATAAACTATTATTTCGATTTTAGATTCGGTGCTATTCTTTAAGTAGCACTCAACTCCTTTTTTAACAAGGCTCAAATTAACAAATGGCATCAAAAACCAGCGAAAGAGTAAATTTTAGCAAAACACCCATCAAGCTTGAATACCCGGATCTTCTTGGGATTCAACTTCAATCTTTTAAAGATTTTTTTCAACTTGAAACCACCCCGGAAAACAGAAAAAACGAAGGACTTTATCGTGTATTCACTGAAAATTTTCCCATCAGTGATGCTCGGAATATTTTTGTTTTGGAATTTCTGGATTACTTTGTAGATCCTCCCCGATATACGATCGAGGAGTGTATTGAGCGTGGTTTGACGCATAGCGTTCCCTTAAAGGCTAAGTTGCGCTTATCCTGTAACGATCCTGAGCATATTGATTTTCAAACAATAGTGCAGGATGTATTCCTTGGAAATATTCCTTATATGACGCCAAAAGGCACCTTTTTAATAAATGGTGCTGAACGGGTGGTCGTTTCTCAATTGCACAGAAGCCCGGGAGTATTTTTCGGGCAATCGCTGCATCCGAACGGAACAAAAATTTATTCGGCTCGTGTAATCCCTTTTAAGGGTGCGTGGATGGAGTTTGCGACTGACATCAATAATGTGATGTACGCTTATATTGACCGTAAGAAAAAATTTCCGGTTACTACCCTGCTTCGCGCCATTGGATGGGATACAGATAAAGATATTCTGGAACTATTCGAATTATCAGACGAAATTCCTGCTACCAGAGACTCTTTGAAAAAAGCAGTTGGCAGAAAGCTTGCTGCCCGTGTTTTAAGGAGCTGGAATGAGGATTTTGTGGATGAAGATACCGGAGAAGTGGTAACTATTACAAGGAACGAAGTGGTACTGGAACGGGATACCTTGTTAACAGAAAAAAACCTTGAAGAAATTCTGGAGACGGGTGTCGATACGGTTATTCTTCAAAAAGATTCAGTAGCCGCCGATTATTCTATTATCTATAATACCCTTCAAAAAGATACATCTAACTCGGAGCTTGAGGCCGTTCAATATATCTACAGGCAATTAAGGGGCGCAGATGCTCCGGATGATGAAACGGCACGTGGAATTATTGAAAAATTGTTCTTTTCTGATAAGCGCTATGATCTTGGCGAAGTAGGGCGCTATAAGATAAATCAAAAATTAAAGCAGGATTATGAGCTGGATAAGAAAGTTCTTACCAAAGAAGATATTATCCGCATTGTAAAATATCTTGTTCAGTTAGTGAATGAAAAGGCTGAAGTAGATGATATTGATCACCTCAGTAATCGTCGTGTTAGAACGGTAGGTGAGCAATTATATGCACAATTCGGAGTAGGCCTAGCCCGTATGGCGCGTACCATTAGAGAGCGAATGAATGTTAGGGATAATGAAGTATTTACTCCTATTGATTTAATTAACGCCCGCACCCTTTCATCAGTAATTAATTCTTTTTTTGGCACTTCCCAGTTATCTCAGTTCCTCGATCAAACAAATCCATTAGCTGAGATTACACACAAGAGGAGAATTTCTGCTCTTGGCCCCGGAGGTTTATCCAGGGAACGCGCTGGGTTTGAAGTGCGTGATGTCCACTATTCACATTATGGTCGCTTGTGTACTATTGAAACTCCTGAAGGTCCTAACATTGGTCTTATTTCAACACTTTGTGTACATGCAAAGATCAATCCCATGGGTTTCATTGAAACACCCTATCTGAAGGTTACAGAAGGAAAGGTGGAGATGAAGAAAAAAGCCATTTATCTTTCTGCTGATGAAGAGGATGACCGGATTATTGCCCAGGCTAATGTTCCCATTAATGAAAAAGGAGAGTTCACTATAGATCGTATCAAAAGCCGGTGGCATGGAGATTTTCCAATCGTAGAGCCTGATAAGGTTCAGTTTATGGATGTTGCTCCAAACCAAATTGTAGGAGTTTCAGCCTCTCTGATTCCATTTTTGGAACATGACGATGCAAACCGTGCCCTTATGGGATCGAATATGCAACGTCAGTCGGTGCCACTTTTAAAACCCCAGTCTCCAATTGTAGGCACCGGATTAGAAGCAAAGTCGGCAGTAGATTCCAGAATGCTTTTGAATGCTGAAGGAAATGGAGTAGTCTTTTATGTAGACGCAGATGAAATAGTGGTAGATTATGAACGCAGCGAGGAAGATGAATTAATAAGCTTCGAAAGCAACCGTGTAGTATACAAGCTTACTAAATTTAAGAAGACAAATCAAAGTACCTGTATCAACCTTAAACCCATTGTGAAAAAGGGTGATAAGGTAAAGCCGGGTCAAATTCTTTGTGAAGGATATGGTACTGAAAATGGAGAGCTCGCCTTAGGCCAAAACCTTAGGGTTGCATTTATGCCTTGGAAGGGATATAATTTTGAAGATGCCATAGTGCTAAGCGAAAGAATTGTTCGTGAAGATATTTTCACTTCTATTCATATTGAAGAATATGAGCTGGAGGTGCGTGATACAAAACTTGGTGAAGAAGAATTAACCCCTGATATACCTAATGTGAGTGAAGAAGCCACACGCAATCTGGATGACTTCGGAATTATACGTGTGGGGGCACATGTGCAGGAAGGCGATATCCTCATTGGTAAAATAACTCCAAAAGGAGAAAGCGATCCTACACCCGAAGAAAAGTTACTGCGCGCCATTTTTGGTGACAAGGCAGGAGATGTAAAGGATGCATCTCTTAAAGCACCTCCTTCCACTGAAGGTGTTATTATCGATAAGAAACTATTTTCCCGCGCTAAAAAGGATAAAACTTCAAAAGTAAAGGAGAAGGTTTCATTGGAGAAGCTCGAGAAGGAACATACAAAAGAGACTTCTGAAATCAAAGAAGTGCTCCTTGAAAAACTAATGAAGCTTTTAAAAGATAAAACCTCCAAAGGCGTCATTAATGTTTATAAAGAAATAGTAATTGCAAAGGGTACCAAGTTTTCAGCTAAAATGTTAAACGACATTAAGTATGCTGAAGTGGATCCCGGAAATTGGACAAATGATGAACATACGAATGAGTTAATTAAAGTTCTTCTTCATAACTTTACCATTAAACACAATGAAGAAGTAGGGCGTTATAAGCGTGAGAAATTTAATATCAGTATTGGTGATGAATTGCCATCCGGTGTTTTAAAGCTTGCAAAAGTATATCTCGCCAAAAAGAGAAAGCTGAAAGTTGGAGACAAGCTTGCCGGACGCCACGGAAATAAGGGGATTGTAGCAAAAATTGTCAGGGATGAAGACATGCCTTTCCTTTTGGATGGCACACCTGTAGACATCGTTCTTAATCCTCTGGGTGTACCATCACGTATGAACCTGGGTCAGATTTATGAAACGGTTTTGGGATGGGCTGGTATGAAACTGGGATTAAAATTTTCGACACCTATTTTCGACGGAGCTACCATTGAAGAAATTGAAGCTTATATTAAGAAGGCTGAACTTCCTGCACTTGGCAAAACTTATCTGTATGATGGTGAAACAGGCGATCGCTTTCATCAACCGGCAACAGTTGGTGTTATATATATGCTGAAGCTTTCGCACATGGTGGATGATAAGATGCATGCACGTTCTATAGGACCGTATTCTCTTATCACGCAACAGCCGCTTGGAGGTAAGGCACAGTTTGGTGGCCAGCGCTTTGGTGAAATGGAAGTTTGGGCACTTGAAGCTTACGGTGCATCCAATATTTTACAGGAATTGCTGACCATAAAATCAGATGACATTATAGGAAGGGCAAAAGCTTATGAGGCAATAGTGAAAGGAGAGAACCTGCCCAAGCCCAATGTGCCTGAATCATTTAATGTACTGGTGCATGAACTGAGAGGATTGGCGCTTGATTTAAAGTTTGATTAACATCAATTCTGGTGTGAAATCACACAAAAGCTTAAAACAAAAGCCACCTCATACGGGGTGGCTTTACATTTACTTTTATAGGTTAAATTAAAACCATGGAACCTAAAGATAAACCGCAACCACAGAACCAGATTAATATTGAATTGACCGATGATATAGCAGATGGAACCTATTCCAATCTCGCCATCATTACGCACTCTAACCAGGAGTTTGTTCTTGATTTTATTAAAGTAATGCCAGGTGTTCCAAAAGCAAAAGTGAAATCGCGAATTATTCTTACCCCACAGCATGCAAAGCGTTTTTTAAAGGCATTGGCTGATAATATCCATAAGTTTGAACAGATGTATGGGGAAATACAGGAAGTGGAGGATATTAAAATACCGATGAGCTTTGGAGGTCCTACTGCTCAGGCATAGGATATTTTGCTTTATTGACTGTTAAGATTTGTAATTCATTACATCTAAATGTTTGGAGCAAAAAGTATATTCTCTGCTGATGTTTGAGCAAATAATAATTAAACGGTTTTCCATATAATTTTTCATCAAATCAAGGTACCATTCAACTCCGGCTTGATCAAGGTTTGTGGTAGGTTCATCAAGCAATACAACCGGAACATCTGCCAAAACAGCCAAAGCAAGTTTCAGTCGCTGTTTCATTCCGGATGAAAAGTTTCTAATCGGTTTTTCCTGGTTTTTTAAATCTGCTATCCTGATAAATTCCGGTGCAGTTAAATGGTTTTTAAATTTTTTGAAATTTTGCTGGAAGTCAATCATTTCGTTAAGGGTTAATTCTTCTACCAATTCCAGGTAAGGTGTTGAAATGCTTAAATGCTTGAATATATTTTCAGGAAGAATTTTTTTTTCACCACTAAAAAAATCTATCGTTCCTGAGGAGGGGCTTAAAGAATAGGAAATTAATTGAAGTAAAGTGGATTTGCCGCTTCCGTTAGGACCTAGGATGGCATAGGCATTTCCTGATTCAAAAGTATAATTGATGTTTTTCAGGATCCATTCAAAATTGAATCGCTTACCAGCGTTATTAATTTTGATCGTCATCGCGGCCATTCGAATATCCTTTCATAATGCCTCGCTCAGATGTACGAATAAATTTCAGTATGGCATCGCGTTCCGGAGAAGATTCCATCTCTGATTCAACCAGGGTAAGTGCAATGGACGTATTGTGGTGCTCCACAAAAATAATTTTATAGATATCGTGAATACGGTTGATGGTATCTTCATCAAAGCCGCGGCGGCGTAACCCAATAGCATTTATCCCAGCGTAGGATAATGGTTTCCTCGCAGCTTTCACGAATGGCGGAACATCCTTACCCACAAGCGAACCTCCCGAAATAAAGGAATGTTGACCAATTTTTACAAACTGATGAACAGCTGAGACACCACCCAAAACTGCCCAATCTTCTATAATAATGTGACCTGCCAGTGCAGCATTATTTGCAATTACGCAATTATTACCGATGTAACAGTCGTGAGCCACATGAGCATATGCCATCAGGAGGCAATTACTGCCTACCGCAGTTTTCCCACTGGCCATGGTACCTTTATTTACCGTTACACATTCACGGATAGTAGTGTTGTCTCCTATTTCTGCGAATGTGATCTCTCCCTTATATTTAAGGTCTTGCGGTTCGGCGGAAATAACTGCGCAGGGATAAATTTTACAATTTTTACCGATTCGGGCGCCATTCATAATAGTTACATTAGGGCCAATCCAGGTGCCATCACCTATTTCAACATCTTCGTAAACCGTGACGAATGGACTGAAAATAACATTTTTGCCAATTTTGGCTTTAGGATCAATGCTGGAAAGATTCAGTGACATATCGTCTTTAAGAGGCGCGCTTTAGTTAATAGTTTTTCAAAAAAATTGCAAATGTCAAAGTTTAACCTTGTTCTTTTCGCATGATTTTAGCCATAAGATCTGCTTCTGTTACCGCCTTATTGCCTACGTATACAGTGCCATGCATTTCGCATAAACCTCTGCGTATGGGGCTCAGTAATTCTAATTTTAAAATCATAGTGTCGCCTGGGACTACCTTATTCTTAAAGCGTGCTTTATCTATTTTTAAAAAATAGGTATCCCAGTTTTCGGGGTCATCCACTGTATTAAGCACCAATATCCCCCCGGTTTGAGCCATTGCTTCTATCTGCAAAACCCCCGGCATCACAGGGTTTCCAGGAAAATGACCCTGAAAAAAGCTTTCATTGAATGTTACATTTTTAATTCCTACTACATGCCGGTCGCTTAGTTCTATAATTTTATCTACCAGCAGGAACGGATATTTATGAGGCAATGACCGCTCAATTTTCCGCGTATCGTAAATAGGCGGTTGATTGGGATCATATATAGGGATGTCTTTCATGGCTTTTGACTCCTTAATGGCATTCTTAATTTTTTTTGCGAAAGCAATGTTTGTTGAATGTCCTGGTTTTGAAGCAATAATTTTTGCATGTATCGGTGTTCCAATAAGCGCCAGATCACCTATCACATCAAGTAGCTTATGGCGTGCAGGTTCATTAGTATAGCGAAGCGCTACATTATTTAAATAACCTTCTTCGACCTCAATGTCATTTCTGTTGAATAGTGTGGCAAGTTTTTTAAGTTTTTCTTCCGCTACCACATGATCCACAATAACAAGTGCATTATTGAGTGATCCTCCACGAATAAGATTGTGCTCTACCAGGTCTTCTATTTCATGAAGGAAACAAAATGTCCGGGCTTCTGCTATTTCATTTTGAAATTTACTAATATGGTCGACCTCTGCATGCTGCGGCCCCAGAACAGATGAATTATAATCAATCATAACGGTAAGCTGGTAATCATCTGAGGGAATGGCCACCATTTCAGCATTCTTCTGCTCATCCCTAAAGACTATATTTTTAGTCAGCTTGAAATATTCTTTTTTGAAGTCAGTTTGTTCCTGGACGCCTGCATCTAATATGGCATCTACAAACATACGGGAGCTGCCGTCCATAATCGGGACTTCTGATCCGTCTAACTCAATGAATACATTATCAATTTCAGTACCTACAAGGGCAGCTAATAAATGCTCTACCGTGTTTACCTTGGCACCGTTATGCGCTATAGTGGTACCCCGCGATACATCTACCACGTTATCTACATCTGCCTTTATGCTGGGCATACCTTCCAAATCAACTCTTCTGAAAATATAACCATTGTTGCCAGGGGCTGGTTTAATGGTCATATTCACACTTTCGCCTGTGTGAATACCAACCCCTGAAAGGGTAAATGAATTTCTTAAAGTTTGCTGATAGGCAGCCATTATGTATTGGTTAATTTATTAATATCAAATAGATTTTTATCCTTGTCTCACATACACAATTGTTAAGCATGCATTTTTTTGGCTAAAGTATCCATAAGAGGTGAGGAAATGGAAATTTCAATAGTTCCGGATAAAATGTGACTATAAAAAATACTGTTGATATCTAAAGATCATTAATAAGCATTGACCTTTTTTCTTTTAAAGCCTCTATTTTTTTCTCTACTTCATTAAGACGTTTTGCCATATCAGGTAAGTTTCGGAATAAAGCCTGAGCACGCAGGGAACTGGTGTAATCAAAGGCCGGCGAACCTGTTACTGCCTTATTTTTCTCCTTAATTGTTTTGGAAACCCCGCTTTGAGCATTAATTCTTGCTCCATCTTCTATTTGAATGTGGCCCACAATTCCTGCCTGCCCCCCAATCATGCAATGTTTTCCAATCTTAGTGCTGCCTGAAATTCCGGTTTGCGCGGCAATTGCCGTATGTTCTCCCACTTCAACATTATGGGCAATCTGCACCAGGTTATCAATTTTAACTCCGGAACGAATAATGGTAGAGCCCATGGTAGCTCTGTCCACAGTTGTGTTAGCTCCAATTTCAACATTATCTTCTACCACAACATTGCCAAGTTGAGGGACTTTAATAAAAGTTCCATCGGGCTGAGGAACAAAACCAAAACCATCGCTGCCGATTACCGCGCCGGCGTGGATAATACAATCGCTTCCAATTAGTGAATTCTTATATATTTTAACTCCCGGAAATAGGATAGTACCCTGTGAAATATGGGATTCTTCACCTATATAAGTTTGGGGAAAGACCTTTACATTCTTTTCAATTTTTACATTTTCCCCGATATAGCTGAAAGCCCCGATATAAACATTTTCACCTATAGAGGCAGAGGGATGAATAAAAACCGGATGTTCAATTCCGTTTAAACCTTTGTAGGGTGAATTGAAATTTTCAAGTACTCTTGTAAAGGCAAGAGATGGATTATCCACCCGTATTAATGCAGGAACTATTTCACCGTCAAGAGCTGCATCTGAATGCACAATCAATGCCGACGCATGAGTAGTGTAAGCAAATGATGCATATTTAAGATTGGCTATAAAGCTAATGGCACCTTCTCCTGCTTCCTCAATTTTTGCAGGATGTGTAATAACGTTATTGCCATTGCCTTCTAGTTTGCCATTGAGTAAAGAACACCATTCAAAGGCCGTCATTTGCATGGAGCAAAAATAACCTTTTTTAAAGAGCAGTTTTAAGAATTTCCCAAAGAATGTCTCAATGATGGAAAATTATTTGCAGTTTTATAAAGTTATTTATCATAATTAATTCTCTCTCATTATAAATTTTTTATGGTAAAAGCCTTGCTTTTTATCGGATGCGTAGTTTGCTTTTTACCAGCATACATTCCGCTAATGCACAATGCAGTCTTATGCCCATTATTTTTCCCAGAAGTCCTGTGCTTTGCCCGAATACCAACGATTCTCTCAAAACTCAACCTTATAATACTTATCAATGGTATCGCAACAATAGAGCAATTCCCGGAGCTACAAACCAATTTTATATAGTCAATCATGAAATGGATGTAGGCAGTAAATTGAGAGTTGCTGTAATTGATAACGGCTGTACAAGAGTATCCAGAAATGAGCTTTGTGGACGGTTTCGCATTTGTTTCACCCTATGTAATTGTCCGGCGGTTTGGGAGCTTATGATCCATTCCTGATGCCCGCGTTTTACAGCCGGGTGATACACTTATCTTAACTTATTCCTTTCCTGAAAATGTCCAGTGGTACAACAATGGAATTCCAATTCCCGGAGCAAACAACCAAACTTATTATGTAACGAGTACGGCAATATGATGTTTGCGGTGCACCGGTGGAATGTCCTGATTATAGTTTGTATCTTGGACTTACCGTTAATGTAATTTTAAAATAATGATTTACAAGTCAATAATCTACCGTTTAATTTTTCATTGTCTTCAGGAAAAAGAAGCCAATCTAAGGAACAGTACAAATATCATTACCAATGCATCATATGATGTGTCGGGTGACTTGTTTTCTATAACATCCAGTGTAGACATTTCAGGTTGCCTGGTGAGGAATGTATTAGGTCAAACTGTTTTAGTGATAAGTGGTGGTAATGAGTTCTGAAAATTCCAGTAGCAACATTGAATAATGGCTTGTATTACATTACCATTTTGGCGAAGGATGGCAAAGAACCAGGCAAATCTCTTATATAGAAATTAATAGGGCGGTTATAAAGCAATGGCAATATCCGGATTGTTCTTAAGTTCCTTAGGATAACATAAAAAATATTTAATCACCGGCTGTTCGAGTGCAAGAATATTCGGCAGATCAGAAGCAGTTGTAATATCCTTTATTGAACCATCATTGTATAAGATATTGATTGCACCTGAATCCGGGCTGTATGCATGGTTGCTGGTACTTTCACTAAAAACTAAATAATCCAGCTCATCTTCTTTAAGGTTTGAAACGTGTTTAAGTTGTTTTTTAAGAATCAAAATTTCCTCTTCATTTATTGATTTATCCCGTAATTCAACCCTGAATAATTTTCGGGACAGCAAGTTGCCAGACAACCAGCTTAAGATTTTATCATCATCATATCTCCACATTTTCATACTGCTGATAATGTCACTGTCATCAAGGTCACCAAAAGGTAATAGTATTTGTTCCGGTGTTTCAGACTTAAACCTTTTCTCAAGAAAATAATTTAATGTACCTGTCGCACTTAGTTTTCTAATTGCTGAAATTTCCTTTGCACGCTGGATTACTTTAATAAGCATTTGCTCAGCAGCTAATACGGTTTTATGAAGGTATACTTGCCAATACATTAGTCGCCGCGAAATAAGAAATTTTTCTATTGAGTAAATCCCTTTTGATTCTACGAGCAATTCATTATCCCGGACTGTAAGCATTTTTATAATTCTGTCATAACCAATAATTCCTTCTGCAACTCCGCTGAAAAAACTATCACGGTTCAGGTAATCCAGACGGTCCATATCCAATTGACTTGAGACCAATTGATGTAAATATTTTTTTTTATAGTTCCCTTTAAAAATTTCTATTGCCAGTGAGAGCTGCTGATCAAATTCGCGATTAAGCAGTTGCATGATTTCAACTGTAAGGATCTCATGAGAAATACCTTCAACTAGTATTCTTTCAAGGGTATGGGAAAAAGGCCCATGGCCTGCATCATGTAAAAGAATAGCAACGGTTACCGCTTCGGCTTCTTCAGCAGAAACTACTACTCCTTTATACCGAAGGATCTCCAGGGTTTGATTCATAAGGTGCATAGAACCCAATGCATGTTGCAAACGGGAATGCTGTGCGCCCGGATATACAAGATATGTTAACCCTAATTGTTTAATGCGGCTCAGCCTTTGCATTAAAGGATGTTCTATCAGGTCGTATATCAGATCGGAGGGAATTGTAATAAATCCGTATACCGGATCATTAATGATTTTTCGCTTATTCAAAAGCAGAAATTTTAGTAAAATAAAAGTAAAATGATTATTGTGATCGGTATAAAAAACCTGCAGACAATTCCAGCACCTTCATTTGGTGCAACCATACAATTTCATAAAACAGGATAATAATTTGAATTGGAAACGGACCATATTGAATGCATAGGCTCGGCAATATTTAAATTTGAAAACCGTTGCATTAATTAAAATTAACAAAGGGAATTTTGGTTTAATGTATTATTTTTCTATTTGCCTTCATTATTAAAGTAAATTAAGGAACAACTGCTACTCTTTACTTGTTTTATTAATTCTAATTAGTAAATTTTTACAATATGGCTAATGAACCTACCATCTTATGGGTGGACGATGAAATTGAATTGCTCAAACCGCAAATTCTTTTTTTAAGAGAAAAGGGTTATCATATCATTGAAGCAAGCAATGGCATAGATGCTATAGAAAAATGCAAAGAAGAAGTTTTGGATATTGTTTTTCTGGACGAGCAAATGCCGGGAATGAGCGGAATTGAAACGTTAACAGATATAAAGTCTGTGCAACCGAATATTCCTATAGTGATGATCACCAAGAGTGAAGAGGAGAATTTAATGGAGGAAGCCATAGGTTCGCAGATCAGCGATTATCTTATAAAGCCGGTTAAGCCGCAACAAGTGCTTCTTACATTAAAGAAGCTGCTCGACAACAGGCGATTGATCAGTGAGAAAACAACTTCTGCGTACCAGCAGCAGTTCCAGCAGATCTTCTCACGTATAAGTATGGGATTAAATTATGAGGAGTGGGCAGAAATATACCGCAAGCTAATATATTGGGAACTGGAGCTTGACCGGTCAAAAATTGCTGAAATGCGCGATGTTTTGGTAATGCAAAAATCAGAAGCGAATACTGAGTTTTGTAAGTTCATTGCTAAAAATTATAAATCATGGTTAAGTAAAACAGATGGAGATGCGCCCACGCTTTCTCATAACCTGATGCGCCATAAGGTATTTCCGTACCTGGAACCAGGTATTCCTACATTCTTAATACTCATCGATAACCTGAGGTTTGATCAGTGGAAAACTATTCAACCTTCTATCTCGGAATCTTTTAGGATCACGGATGAAGACTATTACTACAGCATTTTGCCCACTTCCACTCACTACAGCCGGAATGCCATTTTCTCCGGACTCATGCCACTTGATATTGAGAAGCGTTTTCCTAATTTCTGGTTAAATGATGAAGAGGAAGGAGGTAAGAACATGCATGAACAGGATTTTCTTTCAGACCAGATTTCACGGCTCAAGAAAAACCTGAAACTATCGTATACCAAGATCACTAATTTTAATGATGGTAAGAATTTGGTCGATGGCATCTACAACATGCTTAACAATGATTTAAATGTCATCGTGTATAATTTCGTTGACATGCTTTCTCATGCACGTACCGAGATGGACGTACTTAAAGAGTTGGCAAGTGATGAAACTTCTTACCGCTCTATTACTCAATCATGGTTTGATCATTCGCCACTGCACGATGCTTTAATGAGGATTGCCGAAAAAAATGTAAACCTTGTCATCACCACCGATCATGGAACCATTAGAGTAAAAGAACCAGCCAAAGTTATAGGTGACCGGGATACTACGACCAATCTTCGTTATAAGCATGGAAAAAATTTGAATTATAATCCGAAAGATGTTCTGGAAGTTCGCAATCCGCATGAATTTCTTTTACCTAAACCTCATGTAAGCTCTTCTTATATTTTTGCGAAAGAGGATAAGTTCTTTGTTTATCCGAATAATTACAACTATCACGTAAACCTGTATCGCAACACCTTTCAGCATGGCGGCATTTCTCTGGAGGAAATGATAGTGCCGGTGATCCGGTTAACGAAAAAATAAATGCCCTTTTTCGTTTAGATATTTTTAGTTTTCCAATATCAATTTATTCCTTTTAAATAGCTCCTTTAGTATACACTTTTGGTGTTGATTACTTTTGGCGTTTTACGATTGCTGCTGCACTTCGTCTTTCTAATTTTAGAAAATTTTTATAATGACTGATGCCGACCGTAAGATTTTTGTGCTGGATACCTCTGTAATTCTTTATGACCATACTGCCATTAAAAACTTTAAGGAACATGATGTAGTTGTTCCGATCACTGTTTTGGAGGAACTTGATAATTTCAAGAAGGGTAACGATGAAAAAAATTTTTCTGCCCGTGAATTTATAAGATATATAGATAAGATAAGCGGTACCAACTCTCTTCAAAACTGGGTATCAATTAACGGTAATGGTCATGGACTTTTTAAGATTGCATTGAGCCAGGCAAATGGAATGGATGCTGAAAAAATTTTTGGAGATCCCAAGGCAGATCATAAAATACTTAATTCTGCTCTGTACATTCAAAGGCAATATCCGGCTAGGAAAGTAGTATTGGTCACCAAAGACATAAACCTGCGCATAAAAGCTAAGTCACTTAATCTTATTGCAGAAGACTATGAAACCGGTAAAATCGGAAATGCTGAAAAGCTTTATACAGGAAAAACTACCAGTGAAAAAATTTCTTCTAATGCTGTTACTGAGCTCTTTGAAAACGGGTTTTGTAATCCTGAGCTGATATTCAAAAAAACATCTCCGGTTGCTAACCATTACTATATTTTTAAAAATATAAAAACGCATGCTGTCCTGGCTATTTATAATCCGGTAAAAGGCTTGCTGGAGCGTGTGGAGAAAAGATCCGCATCCGCTATTCATCCAAAAAATGCAGAACAGGTTTTTGCCCTGGATGCTGTTTTAAATCCGCGTATTAAACTGGTAACCCTGCAAGGAGTAGCCGGTACCGGCAAAACACTATTGTCCCTGGCAGGAGCTTTAGAGCAGCGAAGAAATTTTCACCAAATATATTTAGCGCGTCCCATTGTCCCTTTGAGTAATAAAGACCTCGGTTACTTGCCCGGTGATATAAAGTCAAAGCTAAATCCTTATATGGAGCCTTTATGGGATAATTTGAAATTTATTAAGAATCAATTTAGCGAGAAGGATAAGGAATTCAGGCAGATCAATGAAATGGTGGAGAAGGAAAAGCTGGTGGTTTGTCCCCTTGCTTATATCCGGGGTAGAAGCTTGTCAAATATTTTTTTCATTGTTGATGAAGCCCAAAACCTGACTCCTCATGAGGTAAAAACGATTATATCAAGGGCAGGTATTAATACCAAAATAGTTTTTACTGGAGATATCTACCAGATAGATACCCCTTACCTGGATTCACGGAGCAACGGCTTATCATATCTGATTGAGCGTATTAAAGGTAATCCGCTATATGCCCATGTAACTCTTGAAAAAGGAGAGCGGTCGGAACTGGCAAACCTCGCGAATGATTTTTTATAATGCCATTAAATAATCCTGGATACGTAAATGAAGGAAATACTGTAAATAAAAAAGGTTGAGATGAACTCAACCTTTCCTAGTATACAATTTATAAAAGTTACTTTGCAACTAACTGCACTGAAATTCTACGGTCTGTTTTGCGTTCTTCGTCACTTGCAGTTGCAGGCATTTTAGCAAATTGAGAACCATAGCCTTCTGCACCAGTTACCTGAGAAGCCACACTTCCATCGGCTTTCAGAGCAGATGCCACTGTTTGTGCCCGGTCTTCACTCAATTTCTGATTTACTGCTGCGTCACCTGTATTATCAGTATAGCCACCTATTTTAATTTTAACTTTCGGATATGCTTTTAAAATCATATCTATATTATTAAGCTGGCTTTTACTTTCGGATGTTAAACTGGCACTTCCCATTTCGAAATTAATATTATCAAAATCAAACCACTTATCTTTTCCTGCTTTACAGGCGTCATCATTTAGACAAGCAACTAATTGATCCTCTATTCCCCCCTTATAAGCATCTAATTCGGTACCATCAGCCAATTTTACCTTCATCGTTTCACGTTCGGTAGTAACCGGCGCTGCTTTTATCATGGTGGTAGTAGTATCAATTGTTGTAACAGGCGTATTATCCTTATTTTTTAAACCCTGGCTAAGAAAGTAAAGCAATAAGGCCAGTGCAGCAAGGCCAATCAGAATAGGTACTGTTCTGTTAGGTTTTGCCTTATTTACAGGAGCAGAGGTTGTGTTAGTATAAGTTTCTGTATTGCGATTACTATTTAACCCTAGCAGAGCAGGAATGGAAAAACCAGCGGGCATTGCAGCAGCAACTTTCTCTTTATGTTCAGTGAGTAACGAAGATAAACTGCCTGATGATAGGTTATTGGTCGTGGCATGTCTTCCTAATAAACCTATTACTATCGGAGCCAGCATACTCAATAAGGAGCTCGCAGAAGAGGATTTGATTCCGGAATGCCTGCCAACAGCATCTGTGATTGCACTGTGGCCTCCACCAAAAATGGAGCCTAGCAAAGAAGTTGAGCCGGAACCGGGACTGTTAAATAAACCGGCAGGATTGGTATACTCAGGATTTTTACCTGCCTGCATTACTTCATTTAGAAGTGAAGAGCCTTCACCTCTTTCTACTTTATGTATTAAACCGGCAATAATAGCGGGAACGGCAACACCCATCGCTTTAGTAACTGCAGTATTGCTCTCTCCCAAATGAGATGAGAGATTATCAATATGATTAGGTGTAATCATATTCATAACAGAATCCAGGATATTAAATGACATGTTTTGTAAAGTTTTTAGTTATAAAAATGTTATTATTAATGAAGTCACGCTTTTCAATTAACATGCCATCTTTGAATTATCAATTGCTATTTTTTTGCATATTATAAATTTTATAATGCTGAAAGTACCTTTAATTTTTTTCTGAATACCTCGCTTTACCTCAAACACTCTGTATACATAATATATTAAGAACACCGTAAGGCAATTGCAAGCTTGTCGAGATAGGGAGAAGGCATGAAAGTTTTCCAGGTAAAATAAAATATCTGCTTCTAAGCTGCTTATAAACCGTATCGGAAAGCGTGCAATAAAATCAGGATAGTGCAAATTTTTTCGCAAGTTAGACCGGATTGAGTTTATTTATCAATATCCAAGTTTTAGAAAACTACTCCTGATTACCTAACAAAATCCTATTTTCGGTTCTCTTTAGATAAGTCATGATTTCAACCCGTAGTAAAGAAGAAATTTTATCGGTATCACATGTCGAGGAAGTTATTGGTGAATATGTGAATTTAAAAAAACGGGGAGCGAACTACGTCGGACTTTGTCCCTTTCATACCGAGCGTACTCCTTCTTTTCATGTATCTCCTTCAAAAGGAATTTATAAGTGTTTTGGTTGCGGTAAGGCCGGAGACTCGGTCAAATTTATAATGGAACATGAAAAAGTTACCTATCCGGAAGCACTTCGTTTTCTCGCACAGAAATACAATATAGAAATTGAAGAAACCGGCAACACGCAGCAGGTACAAAATGAAAAACTGGTAAAGGAATCTCTATTAATTGTCACTCAATTTGCACAGCTGTATTACCATGATCAATTATTAAAATCCCAGGAGGGGAAAACGATAGGTTTAGCATACTTTAAAGAAAGAGGTGTAACTGAAGAGATGATTAAAAAGTTCTCGCTTGGCTATGCTTTAAAAGATCCTGAAGCATTTACTCATACAGCAATAAAAAATGGGTATCAGTTAGACCTGTTGAAAAAAGCCGGATTAGTTGTACAGCGTGGAACATCTGATTCAGATTTTTTTCATCACCGGATAATTTTTTCATTGCATAATTTATCGGGTAAGGCTATAGCCTTTGCAGGGCGGATAATGGCAAAGGCCGACCGTGCTCCAAAATATATCAATTCGCCTGAATCAGAGCTTTACCATAAAAGCCACTTTGTATATGGAATTTTTCAGGCCCGAAATGCAATCAGGCAAAATGATGAATGTTTTCTGGCTGAAGGATACATGGATGTAATTGCGGCCCATATGGCTGGCATTGAAAATATAGTAGCCTCTTCAGGAACTTCCCTAACTCAGGAGCAAATCAAATTGATACGGAGATTTACCAACAACATTACGCTGCTGTACGATGGTGATGCGGCAGGAATTAAAGCTGCTTTAAGAGGATTGGAGATTATGGCAGCTGAAGATGTAAATGTCCGGGTAGTATTGCTGCCGGATGGTGAAGATCCCGACTCATTTCTTCATAAACATGGAAGCACCGCAATGCGGGAATTTATTAGAAATAACAAAAAGCATTTTATTCAATTTAAAGTCGAATTGCTTTTAAGCGAGGCAGGTAATGATCCCTTGAAGCGTGCGGAGGTTATAAAGGACGTTGTTAACACCTTAGCCGTTATTCCTGATGTTGTAAAACGGTCAGTATTAATTAAAGAATGCAGCCAGATGCTTTCTATTGACGAACAAGTTCTAGTCATTGAAACAAACAAAATTAAGAGGCAGCAGCTTAAAAAGGAGTCTGTCTCTGCTGCAGGAGAAGTTAGCTCGGAATATGATAAAATTGACAAACGGCCGGAATCTTTGGAGATAACTTCTGTCAGCGGCGATAATTACCAGGAGCGGGATATTTTAAGAATACTTCTTGAATTTGGAACTAAAAAAATGAATGATGACACTAGTGTAGCTGAATATATTTTATCAGAGGTTAAAGAAATCCCAATAAGTAATATTTTATATCAGCTTATTATGCATGAAATGGAAGATCAATTGCAGAAAGGAAATATCCCCGACCTTCAACTTTTTCTTCAGCACTCAGATGCCCGTCTGCAATCCTTAACAGTGGATATAATCACTTCACCTTATCAACTCAGTGAGAATTGGAATAAGATGCATGATATATTTGTGAAATTGCCACAGGAAAATTTTAGAAATGATGTGGTAAGTTCCCTCGATCGTTTTAAGCTGAAGCATGTAATTAAAATGATAGAGGAGAATTTAAAAGATATTAAGGCGGCAACAGGAAAAGCTGAGGAAGAGACACATTATCAAATGGTGCACAGGAGGCTCAATGAATGGAAAATGTCTCTGGGGAAAAAAATGGGCACCGTGGTAGTGAATTAAAGAAGGAAATCAGGTATTAATACTTTTATGGCAGACGTAAGCAAGCATGTAATTGTTAATCTTTTGATAAGATATTTTTACTTCTTTTATATAACCATCCTTTTCAATTTTGCCTGATATCACACCTGATTCCTGGTAAAAAAATGGAACAACTGAAAGGTGTTTACTAAAATCAAGCTGCCTTTTTCCATACAGCTTATACATGGCTTCTTTTGCGCTCCATATGGTATAAAGATGCTCAGCAGTGCGCCGTTTATCAATGCACAATTTTTCCTCTTCGTTTAAAAATTTATTTGCCACACGCTCAATTTTAGGAGTAATAATTTCTATGTCAATACCAACTTCCTGATCTTTGCTGACAATCAGAGCGGATAAATTCCGAGAATGAGAAATGGAAATGTTAAATGGAGAGTTAACAATCGCGGGTTTACCATTCAGATCGTTTTCCAGATGTATAAACTGATCCGTTTCCAGCATTGTCCTAATTAGAACTCTGCTTGAAAGCCATTGTAGTTTTCTACCTGGATTACGGATAGAATCCAGCATTAAATTTTCAGATTGGTTTAACAATAGTTGAGAGCTAAACCAATCTAATGGTTCATCGATATGCCAGATACCTAATAGGGTATTGTCAGCAACCCGTTGCTTTTGAATTAAAGGCATTAAAGCAAATCTAATTAAGCCGGGCGGAATTTATATTTGCATATGCTTGAGATTTTGCAGGAATATAAAGCGGCTGTCACTAATGGATCATTATATGCATTGGCTCATGGGGAAGATGACACTGTCTTTTTTTCTGCTGGCAGTGATGGAATTGTAATCAAATGGAAAGTGAGTGAAATGGATAAAGCGAAAGCGGTAGCAAAGGTGGCGGGCCAGATCTTCTCAATGCTTTTTCTTGAAGATAAAAATGTTTTAATAGTTGGTACTATGTCAGGAGGATTACATGTAATCGATATGGCTGGTAGAAATGAAACCCTCAATATTTATCATCATAAGCAATCCATTTTTGATATCCGGTATCATTCAATTTTAAAAAAAATCTTTATTGCTTCTAAAGATGGCACTCTTTCGGTTTGGTCTCCTGATAATTTTATCATGGAGCAGGCAATCAGTGTAAGCAGCATGGGTTTGCGAATGCTTGATTTTAATATAGAGAAAAATGAGATGGCTATTGGCTGCAGTGATAATCATATTCATATACTGGATTTAGAATCATTGGAACCAAAAATGACTTTAGAAGGTCCGGATAATTCTGTTTTTGCAGTGCAGTATTCACCGGATGGAAATACACTATTAGCAGGATCGCGGGACGCATGTATTTATGTATATGACTGTGCAACTAAAAAATTACATCAACGGATTATGGCTCACCTGTATACCATCAACCATATCCAATTTTTTGAAAGAGGGAAATATTTTGCAACTGCCTCGCGCGATAAAACCATTCGCTTATGGGATGCCTCGACTTTTGAATTGTTAAAATCCCTTGATAAAATCCACTATAATGGCCACGTAAATTCTGTAAACAGATTATTGTGGCTGCCCCAAAGTAAAAGATTAATTTCCGCCGGTGATGATCGTTCAGTAATTGTGTGGAAAATCAATTAGAATGTTCAGTAAAGACTAAAATTCTATTTTCACAAATTAATTTACAGAAGTATGATTCTTACGGATAATGCGATCCTTGAGGAAATGGATAAAGGAAACATTTTAATCGAACCTTTTACAGCAGATTGTCTCGGTTCCAATTCCTATGATGTACACCTGGGTAAACATATTGCTACCTATAAAGACCGCATTCTTGATGCGAAAAAGCACAACCAGATTGATACCATGATCATTTCATCTGATGGTTTCATCCTGTACCCGGATATGCTCTATCTCGGTGTAACTGAAGAATATACGGAAACGCACGCTCATGTTCCCTTTTTAGAAGGTAAATCGAGTGTCGGTCGTCTCGGGATTGATATCCATGCAACAGCCGGAAAAGGTGATGTGGGATATTGTAATACCTGGACGCTTGAGATCTCAGTAAAGCAACCCGTGAGAGTATATGCAGGAATGCCTATAGGGCAGCTCATTTATTTTATGATTGAAGGTGAAGTTAAAAATCCTTACAATAAAAAAAATAATGCAAAATATAGCAAGCGTACACTTAAACCGGTGGAATCGATGATGTGGAAAAATAAATGGTGATGTAAGCTATATTGCTTAACCTTCAAAATGGATGGTAAATATCAGGGTACGTGCTCTTAATCCATTAAGAACCCTGGCGGCATTAAGATTAGGATCCGGTTTTAAAATATTAAACAGTCCGTATGATCCTTTTATTTCAGGTGAAATAATAACCAGCGGCAAGTGAAACTCTATTCCTATTCCGTATTCAGCGGAAAGATTTCCGCGGTAAACTTTAACCAGGTTCTCTGCCTGTCTTGCGGCTGCATTTGACTGCATGTCTATTGAATAATTCATTCCGCCAAGCACATACATCCGCACATCTTTATAAGGTTTTGAACGGTATTTAATTTGCAGCGGAAATTCAAGATACACAGATTCAATTTTCTTTAAGCCAAGTGTATCAGCAGTGCTTAAGGTATACTGAAGAGCGCGATCAGTGAATGTTAAAGTGGGAATAAATCTAAGCTCAAAAGATTTAGAAAGATGGAGATCAGAAAGAATGCCTAAGCTTAATCCCGGGTCTGTATTGGGTTTCACTACCAAAATTTCATTTTGTGCAGTGAAAGCGGAATCCATGGTTACTTTGTAATTGGAAAAATCCAAACCCAATGATATACCAAAATGAAAATTACGGTTATTGTACCGCTCATCATGAAGGGTGATATTATACTGGGCATGTGCTAAATGAAAAGAAGAAAAAAAGAATAAACCGGCTATCAGTATTTTTTTCCGGTGTAAATGGAGCTGATGCCTAAAGTTAAAGGAATGCATTTCGTTTGGGTGAAACCGTTTTTTTCGAGAATATTTAAAAAATGCCTGCCGTCTGGAAATTCATTAACGGAGCGATAGAGATATTCGTATGCGCTTCTGTCTTTTGTAATCCATTTTCCTAAAGTTGGGCAAACCTTTTCAAAATAAATTTTAAAAACCTGCTTAAAAGGAAAATATTTTGGCTTTGAAAACTCCAGAATGCACACCAACCCCCCGGCTTTAAGCACCCTGAAAATTTCTTTAAGACCAGTATTCAGATTTTCAAAATTGCGAACACCAAAAGCAACTGTTACCGCATCAAAGCTATTATCTGCAAAAGGAAGCATTTCACAATCGGCCTGCAAAAGTGATATTACCCTTTCAAGCTTATGACTCTTAATCTTTTTTCTTCCCAAATCCAGCATCTCATTCGAAATATCTATACCAATGATTTCTTCAGGATTAATTTTTGAAAGATAAATAGCTACGTCGGCCGTACCGGTGGCTACGTCCAGAATTTTAGACGGGTTGATCTTTTTTATCTGCAACACCATCTTTTTTCTCCATAAAACATCAATATTAAAGGAGAGGAGCCGGTTCATAAGATCATATCGAAAGGCAATGCGGTCGAACATCATTTCAACCTGCTTTTTCTTCGGTAAATCCACTTCTGTATAGGGAACTATGGTCCTGTTCATGGCTTTGGTAAAAGTACATATTGCCTTTAGCGCACTGAAATCTTTATGTATTTTACAGGAAAGATCTTTTGAAGAATTTATTTCCATAATATTTTATGATTATCCGTACATCCAGATTTATTGGAAGCTTTACCAGGGTAGATGTGTGCCCTGAAGTCGATTTGCCTGAACTGGCATTCATAGGCCGCTCGAATGTAGGCAAGTCTTCTCTTATTAATATGCTTTGCAATCGCAGGAACCTGGTGAAAATATCTTCCTCGCCTGGTAAAACTAAATTGCTTAATTTTTTTATGATCAATGAACAGTTTCATTTCGTTGATCTCCCGGGATATGGCTTTGCCCGCGTTTCAAAAGAAGAACGTAAAAGCTGGATTCAAATGATTAAAGGTTATCTGACACTCAGACAAAATTTAAGCTGTGCCTTCCAGTTAATAGATTCACGGCTAGAGGTACAGAAAATTGACCTTGATTTTACCAATTTATTAGGTGAATGGCAGGTACCCTTTGCGCTTATATTTACAAAAGCAGATAAGCAGGGACCAATAAAAACAAAACAACATATAGAGTTATACCATAAAGCGATGAAAGAAACGTGGGAATTTCTTCCCGATACCTTTATTACATCTGCTGAAAAATTGACTGGTAAAGATGAAATGCTGAAGTATATTGAGAAAATAGCTTTAAAAGTTAGGTAGATGCAGTATTCCTTTTAAGGAAATCAGTAATAGTTACACTACTTTGTTTGCGCAGCTGGAGCTTGCGAAAGCTTCCGGTTTTGCTTTAAAGGCAAAGCCCATTCCCATAATATAACCCATTGCTTCTTTCAAGGCAGTATTTGAATGGAAGTGCGGATTCGTGTTGATATCTGCATGCACTTCCAGATCTACTTCATATGCATCAAGAAGATCACACAAGTCATATGCAATTTGAATTGATTTTGAAACTTCTTCCAGCATACGTTCCTTAATTGTAAATGAGATTGAAGTTTTTTCATTATTAATAAACATAAAGCCTCCTTTCTTTTCCCTTAAAAAAACAATTACGGTAGCAAATTCTGTAATTTTTCCGCGCACCTGGGAGTCCGTGCCGATACATACTTTTAGCTTATTACCCAAGCCTGTTTCATATTCAATTGTTTGCTGAACGGCTTTTTTAATAGGTATTTTAATTTTTTCTCCGCTAAATGTTCTCCAGTGCATTATTGTAATTTTTTTATAAAATTAAACCATCCACTGAATTGATCATTAATTAAAAACCGAATATCCCGTGCTTATTTTTTTATTTTTGTTGCACCACTAGCTTAAAATATTCTCGGAAAATATATTAAAATGAAGGCTTATTTATTTCCCGGACAGGGTTCTCAGTTTGCAGGGATGGGAAAAGATCTGTATAATTCAAATCAGGTTGCAAAACAATATTTTGAAATTGCTAATGAGATTCTTGGTTACCGCATTACCGACATCATGTTTAACGGGACGGAAGAAGAATTAAAGCAAACCAAGGTTACGCAGCCGGCGATATTTCTTTTCTCTATAGTAAAATTAAAAGTAGCAAATGAAAGTTTTCGCCCTGAAATGGTTGCAGGTCATTCGCTTGGTGAATTTTCCGCTTTGGTTGCCAACCAGGCATTGCTTTTTGAAGATGCACTTCATCTTGTATATAAAAGAGCAGTAGCTATGCAAAAAGCATGTGAGCTTAAGCCATCCACAATGGCCGCTATACTGGGATTGGATGACCATATAGTTGAGGAAATATGTGCATCTGTTAAATCGGTTGTAGTGCCTGCAAATTATAATTGTCCTGGTCAGTTGGTAATAAGCGGAACTATGGAAGGTATTGCTACTGCCTGTGAGATGCTCTTAAAAGCCGGGGCTAAACGAGCATTGCCCTTGCCGGTTGGAGGCGCATTTCATTCACCTTTAATGGAGCCTGCCCAAAAAGAGCTTAAGGATGCTTTACTCACTACCAGTTTTTTTCATCCCATTTGCCCCATATATCAAAATGTTACTGCTTTTCCGGTAACAGATCCTGAAGAAATAAGAAATAATCTGATAGCGCAATTAACCGCCCCTGTAAGATGGTCACAGTCAGTAAAGAAAATGATAGTTGACGGTGCAACTGAATTTATTGAAGCAGGACCGGGAAATGTTTTGCAAGCCCTGGTAAAGAAAATCGACAGGAATGTATCAGCATCTTCGCTATAATGAGATTTTTTTTAACAAAAGAAACAGTAACACATTACTAAATAAAATTTACATACAGTTTAGTAAAACAATTATTCATGGCAGAATGGCTATTGTGAACAGAATTATTTTATATTATTGAAAGCATGACTAAAGCATACTTATTTCCGGGACAGGGGTTTCAACATGTGGGTATGGGAAAAAATCTTTATGACCAGTTTTCACTGGCACGTGATTATTTTGAGCATGCTAATGAATTATTGGGATACCGTATTACAGATTATATGTTTTACGGTCCTGAAGAAAAATTATTGGAAACGCAGATAGCACAAAATGCTATCTATCTGTCTTCCCTGATTGGGGCTTTGAAGGAGGGCAAAGACTTTCAGCCCTTTATGGTTGCGGGGCATTCTTTGGGTGAAACAACTGCTTTAGTTGCTAATGGTTGTCTGAGTTTTGAAGATGGATTGTTATTAATGGATGAACGTTCACTGGAAATGGAAAAAGCGTTTAAGGCGGTCACTTCCTGTATGGTGGCTGTGTTAGGAGTTGAAGATGCTGTGGTGGAGCGAATTTGTGAAGAAACCGGTGAGCTTGTAAGCCCCGCAAATTATAATTGCCCGGGTCAATTGGTGATTGCGGGGACGAAGTTAGGTGTGGAATTAGCCTGTAAAGAATTGACCAAAGCGGGCGCAAGAAGGATCATAAAATTGCAGGTTGGTGGAGCAGTGCATTCACCGTTAATGCAGCCTGTAGTAAATTATCTTAAAAATAAATTACCCACATTAAAGTTTAGGGAGCCTAACTGCCCAATCTATCCAAATGTAACGGGAGTAGCAACCATAGACCTGAATGAAATTAAACAATACCTGACCTTACAGCAAATTAAATCGCTGCAATGGACTACTACCATCAGGAATATGTTGCTGGATGGTGCCAATGAATTCGTGGATTGCGGACCACCCCACGTGATAAGTGGCATGGTACGTCGCATCAGTAAAGAAATTCTTATCAACAGCGCTGGTGTATAATGTTTGATTTTAAATTTGATCTTGTCATTTAACCATTTCATCTTTCCCAAAATTTTAACAGCTATGTTTCATAAAAAATTAATCATTGCCGGTATTCTGTTTTTATTCGCCGGCGTAATTTTTTCTTCCTGTTCTCAACAGACGTTTTCCGCAAGAAAGTATCAGCATTTAGACTATGTTCGGTCAGGAACAAGCCCTTTGCAGACTGAACCTTCAGGAAATAACCAATCTAAAGAACTGGGACTCGCCATGAAATCGCTCTCAGCTTCGGCAACATACGAACCCTTGTCAGAAAAACAAATTGATAAAATCAGTAAAACGGCATCTCCTGATGCTTTGCCTTTTAACAGCAATCATAAAAAAAGCATCGGTGAAAAAAAATTGAAACAAGTGGAGTTATTTAAAAATCTTACAAAAAGTGAATTAAAAAAATTATCTCCCGCCACAGGTGGTCAATTAAAAGGACTCGATAGCAATCTTAAGCTGGCCATTATTTTTGGTGTTATAGGAGTAGTGTTAATTATTCTTGGTGTTGTTTCCGGGGCTTTTGCGATAATTGGTTCTATTTCACTTGTGGTAGGATTGATATTTCTTCTGTTGTATTTATTACAATAATATTTTGTGTGCTTACAGTATGAACAAAGACTTTACTCCCTCACAGACAGAAACAATCATGACGCAGGTAGTGCAGCCTAATGATGCCAATCCACTTGGTAATCTTCATGGAGGTATTTTATTATATTGGATGGACAATTGCTCCGCAATAAGTGCAGCAAGACTTAGTAAAGCCTTAGTAGTTACCGTTTCAGTAGATGGCGTTTCATTTAAAAACGCTATTGAGATGGGGAGTTTTGTAACGATCAAATCAAAGGTGACCCGTACTTTTCGAACGTCAATGGAAGTGTTTATTGAAGTATGGAGTGAAAATGTCCAGACTGATGTAAAAAGAAAATGCAATGAAGCATACTTTACCTTCGTAGCGCTTGATGAGCGGGGGCAGCCAATTCCTATTGCTGAAATCCATCCTGAAACAGATGATGAAAAAAGATTGTATGAAGGGGCACTCAGGCGTAGACAGGTGCGGTTAATCCTGGGTGGAAAAATGAAAGCCGGCGATGCGGCGGAGTTAAAGGCGTTTATAAATAAGGATTGATCTTAAATTTTTTTTTGCTGTTCTCAAAAGCTCATCTTTCGGATCATATTTTTATAATATAATGTTGCTTTGATAGAGCCTTTCTGAAAAAAACAATTCCGAAGTAATACAAGTCAATTGTTAAGGTTACCCGCTCATATGATTTGATAATTTCCCAGGCCTCATTCATCCCTTTAGACCAGTGGATATCATCAAAAATTAAAATGGAATTTTCGTGGAGGTAAGGCAGTGATTCGACGAAGTAATCTATTGTTAAGCTTTTACGATGGTCTCCATCAAAAAAAATCAAATCTACCAGGTTTAGTTTTTGCAAAGCACCTTTCAGGGTTTCATTAAATGCACCGCAAATCAATTCAATATTTTTCCGATTCAGTCTTGTAAAATTTTTCTGAGCAAATGCACATACTGCTTTATTCCCTTCCAAAGTAATTACATACGATTCTTTACCAGCGCCACTTAGATAGCAGGAAGTAAATCCAAAGGAGGTTCCAAGCTCCAGCATTTTCTTACAACCGTAGTGGTTAGCAATACGAAATAGTAGCTGCGCTTGTCGGGGTGGTTTGGCAGATGCCTTAATGATCTCTGCAATGCTTTTTGTGATGTTATTTGTATATGGTGTGTGGAATTCAGGAGGTTCAATGCTGATTTTTTGGCTGAAGGCAAGGAGCTCTTTTCTTAACCTTTCAATTTCGTTATAAACATAAAAATTCCGGTAATCATACAATACGTTCTTAACAAAATCGAAAACAAAAGGGGAGTGAATAGAATGAATACTTTTGGCATTGATTAAGTGTAAAGCATATTCTTTAAACTGAAAGCTTTTCTTTATAAGATTCAATTTGAAATAAATTAATGTCAGAAATTAAATCTCGTCATCAACATATAATTTTAAGTCAGGCAAATGTCTTTAAAAATCATTTGTCGAATAAATTTTTCCAGGGAACACGGAAGTGTATTTTTATCAAATACCATTACAAAAAAGATATTTCACATCCATGAAAACAATATTTATACTCTTATTAGCTTATTTACAGGTTATGCTGCAGGTTTTGTTAGAATTAATTCATATATGAATAGCGAAGTAAATTACAGGACGCTCGAAAATCTCTTTCAAAAAGAGATATATTCTTATAGTGAACAACAGAATTTAATAAATTTTTATAATGAGGAAGGACAGGAAGTAACAGCTTGTAAATTGGTTATATTGATAAAAAGCAAAGAGGAAAAACCAACGGATGAAGAAATATCCATGATTAGAAAAATGATTTTATGGATTGGCCTTTCTGCATCGGATGTGGTTGTAATAAATCTTTTATTAAGCAATATTCTTTTTATAGAATTACACAGGAAAATAAGGGCTGAAAATGTAATTGGCTTTAACGTTTTGCCGGCTGATATTGGTTTGCAGATAGAATCTGTAAATAACCGGCTACAATACTTCTTAAACTGTGGGTTTATTTTTACATCTTCTCTGACGACAATAAAGGAAAATGAAACTTTAAAAAATGAATTCTTTAACGGGAGTGTCGCTTCAATGTTCAAACGGCAGAAAGACAAGAAAATGTGAAATTGATTTTTGCGACTCAAAATCAGCATAAGTTTAATGAAGTACAGCAAGCTATTGGGAATACTGTAAAACTGGTTTCCCTAAAAGATTTACATTTTTTTGAAGAGCTACCTGAAACACATGTTACATTAAAGGAGAATGCCTTTGAAAAAGCGGAATTCATATTTAAAAGATTTATGGCCGATTGTTTCTCGGAGGATACTGGTTTGGAAGTGGAAGCTTTGAATAATGAACCTGGTGTTTTCTCCGCCCGCTACGCTGGTGAGAAAAAAAAATCAGAAGACAATATACAATTGCTATTAAGGAAGATGCACGGAATGCAAAACCGGAATGCAAGGTTCAGAACTGTGATATGTCTTATTAAAGAAAGTCAAAAACATTTTTTCGAAGGGATTATAAACGGAAGAATTATAGAAGCTAATCAGGGTAATTCCGGATTTGGATATGATCCGGTTTTTATTCCTGAAGGAATGAATATGACATTTGCAGAAATGTCACTTGCAGAAAAGAATGCATTAAGCCACAGGGCAAAGGCAATTTCAGCTATGAAACATTTTTTAAAACTGAATGGTTAAGTCTATTCATACAAATAAGAATTACTTGATATCAATAATAACATTTTTCCCAAATGCAACTTTTCTTTATACTTTTAAGTCATTAAACTATCCCGATGAAACTTTGGGGAAAAGATAAAATTCTGGAAGACACATTAGTCAGTGGTTGCATCAAGGGCGATCGACGGATGCAGGAGGAATTTTATAGAGCTTTTGCTCCAAAAATGTTTACAATCTGCCTTCGGTACGCCAATGATTATCATCAGGCTGAAGATATGTTGCAGGAAGGGTTTATAAGGGCTTTCGGGAACCTTCAAAAGTTTAGAGGTGACGGGTCATTTGAGGGTTGGATGAAAAGGATTTTTATTAATACTGCAATTGAAGGATATCGCAAAAATGTAGTAACAGGACATATGATGGAAGTAGAGGATATGAAAAATGATTTGGTGCAGCAAGATGACTTTCATCATTTATCTGCGGCGGATTTATTAAAAATGATCCACTATCTCTCGCCCGGATACAGAACTGTGTTTAACCTTTACGCAATAGAGGGATTTACCCATCAGGAAATCGCTGACATGCTTGGAATAAATGTAGGTACTTCTAAATCGCAGCTGGCAAGGGCCCGGTACCTGTTGCAAAAAATGGTATTAAATTCTCAAAAAATTAATAAATATGCCGCTATCCTCTGATAGACATATTATTGATGAAAAATTCAGGGAAGCGCTGGCTGAACACAAGGTTTATCCCGTGGGAAAAATCTGGACACGCCTTTATTCAAATATTAATGAGCAGAAAAAAAATAAGATCACCATACGTCGCATTGCTTTTGTTGCGGTATTAGTATTCATATCTGCTTCCGGTGTGTGGACCGCTATAAATGAAAAGGGTAAAACAGTTTCTGTAACCGAGGCCCGGTCTATTCTTTCCATACCCGGAAATAATTCAGAAGACGTAAAAAGTCTTACTTTAAAAACAGCCCACAATACTATAGGCTCACTTTTAAGTTTATCAAAAAAACAACCCGGCACTTTTAAGAAAGATAAAGATCCCGTAATTTTATCAGCAAGCTTATCAGTTGACAAAGCAGTCCCTTCATTAGTGAATTCTTCGACTGTTAGTTCTTTTCCCACCATCGATGTTCCTGGTAGTGTGGGTTCCAGAAATGAAAATGCCATTTATACTGATGCAACTATTTCAGACATAATGGCAACTCCATTTTTTGATGAGACACAGCAAGTCGCTGTGATGCCTTTCAAAAATGTAGCTCTTACTGTTAAAAGGCGACTAAGTGATTTAAGCATATATCGATTTTCATCTGTAGAAAAACCGGTGCATGAAGAACAATGGCAACCAGATCTTAAGGGTTGGTATGGAGGGTTTGGTGCTGCATTGAATAACACATGGATTCTGGATCACTCAGCTATTCTAAGTAACAATTTTACCTACCGTGCAACTATAGGTACCGCATATTCAGTAATTGCAGGTTACAATTTTTCAAATAAGTTTGGATTGGCAACTGCCTGGATAATACTCTCCACTCAAGGCCAAAAGTATAAGTACCAGAAAATAAATATTCGCACGGTAGGCGATGATCAAAAATCTTTTTCCTTCAAATACATGCAGGTACCGGTAGTAGCAAAATTTAAAGTGCCACACTGGTCCCACATCAATCAGGCGCCTGTTGTGGTAAATTATTCCATAGGGGTTCAATATGGAAGACTCCTGTCTTCCGACATAAATATGAGCCAAAGCCAAGGTGAGGATAATATCTTCCGCAAAAATGAATATGCAATTGTAGCAGGAATTGAATATGATTTTATAAGCAAGAGGTCAACATTTTTTAGCCTTGGCGCCCATGCATCCTATGGAAGCATTATTTATAATAAGGCTGCCATACCTGATTTAGGATTCGCCCGCCCACATAATATGACTATTGGCTTGCATGCAGCCTACAATTTTTCTCTGAAGCCAAAGCAGGCGCTTACAGAAAAGTAGCAGTCCATTGCATCTCCGCGGTAGCTTAATGGGTTACTGATTAAAAAATTTTAGGAAAGGTCTTTGGATCCGATTCATTCATGACCTTATAAATTGCTTCAAACACATCCTCGGGATTCGGTTTGCAAAAGTAATCGCCATCAGTAGCATATGCAGGGCGATTTGCCTGAGCAGTTAAAGTAACCGGAGCTGCATCGAGCCATTGCCATATGTTTTGCTGCTCCATTACCTGCTGGTACATATAGGCACTTGCTCCACCGGGCACATCCTCATCCAGAAATAAAATTCGGTTTGTCTTTTTTACAGACTTACCTATTATATGAGGAATATCAAATGGAAGCAATGTTTGTACATCAATTAGCTCTACAGAGATACTGAGATTCTGTAGTTTGGCCATAGCTTCTGTTGCAATGCGACAGCAGGAACCGTAGGTTACAACGGTAATATCATTTCCTTCATGCAGAATTTCAGGTACCCCCAGTGGTACTGTGAATTCCCCAATATTAGACGGCAATCTCTCTTTCAGCCTGTATCCATTCAGGCATTCAATAATTAAAGCCGGATCATCGCTTTTAAGCATGGTATTATAAAATCCAGCGGCCTGTGTCATGTTACGGGGCACTAATAGATAGATGCCACGAATTGCATTGAGGATCATTCCCATTGGAGATCCGGAATGCCAGATACCTTCGAGACGATGACCTCTGGTACGGATAATAAGTGGTGCTTTCTGTCCGCCACGGGTCCGCCACAGAAGCGAAGCAAGGTCATCACTCATTGTCTGCAATGCAAATAACAGATAATCAAGGTATTGAATTTCGGCAATAGGGCGCAACCCCCTCATCGCCATTCCAATTCCTTGTCCGACAATAGTAGTCTCCCGAATTCCTGTGTCAAAAATCCTTTCAATACCATATTTTAACTGTAACCCGGAAAATGCCTGGTTCACGTCTCCGATGTATCCAAGATCTTCACCAAAGGCAAACAGTAACGGTTCTCTTGCAAATGCTGCATCAAAGCAGTGATTTAAAACTTCAAATCCATTAATCAATAGGGGCTCCCTATCATAAACAGGCTTTATTTCTGTAATATTTAACGCAGATTTAGCAGACTGACTATAGAGGTGCGAGGTATAAACCTGATGGTTGGTGTCGAGGTATTGTTGGCTCCAGGATATTAATTTATCATACACCTGATTTTTATTATTTCTTAATGCGATCAGCGAATTTTTTGCAGCAACCAGCAAATCTTTTTTTACAGGATCCATTATATCCAGCAGATTTTTTTTGATGGTCGCTACTTCCTCCGAATGTGAACTTAGGTTGCCTGCCTCATCAAGCAACATCACCAGCTCCGCAATATTTTGTTTGATTGGCGAATTAAACTGATCCCAGGCTGCTTTCCGCTCCTGCTGTACGTATTCTTTGGCATCCCTTTCAAGATCATTTAATTCCTCATCCGTAGCGATTGCAAATTTGAGCATCCACTCACGCATCTTTTTGTTACAATCAAATTCCTTTTCCCATTCCAATCGTTCCTTGCTTTTATATCGTTCATGGGAGCCGGAAGTAGAGTGGCCTTGTGGCTGTGTAAGTTCTTTAATATGAAATAAAGCCGGAATTTGTGTTTTGCGCACCTTTGCTATACCCCTTTCATAGGTTTCCATAAGGGCGGGGTAATCCCAGCCATTGACAATATAAACATCAATACCGTTTCCGTTCTCATCCGTTTGAAATCCTGTAACAATTTCAGAGATACTTTGCTTGGTAGTCTGGTAGCTAATTGGAACAGAAATGCCATAGCCATCATCCCATACCGAAATGGCAAGTGGTATTTTCAGAACACCTGCAGCATTAAATGTTTCCCAAAAAAGACCTTCCGAGGTGGAAGCATCACCAATGGTAGTAAAGACCACTTCATTTCCATTGTTTGAAAATTGGCTGTAAGGCTTGAGCCATTCGCATTCGCGGAATTTTTTTGATGCAAGGGCAAGGCCTAATGCCCGGGGCATTTGAGATGCAGTAGGAGAGGTGTCAGCCGAAGAATTCTTATATTCCATTAAATTTTTCCATTCTCCCTTTTCATCAAGCATTCGCGTAACATAATGTCCATTCATGGATCTGCCTCCGCTCATAGGCTCGTGCTCCAGATTGGTATCTGCATATAATTGAGAAAAAAATTGGCGGATGGTGCACATTTCAGCAGCAAAAGCAAATGTCTGATCCCGATAATAGCCAGAGCGAAAATCTCCCTTTTGAAAGGTTTTGGCAAGAGCAATTTGTGCTACTTCTTTCCCATCCCCAAAAATGCCAAATTTTGCTTTACCGCGTAGCACTTCTTTTCTTCCGATCAAACTCGCTTCACGGCTCATGACTGCAAGTTTGTAATCTGTAATTACCTGAGCCTTGAACTCATCAAACGTTAATGGACCTTCACCGGCAGAAGAGTCTATTTGCATCTTCGATCCCGACATATTTTATTTTTTTCAAAAATAGTAAAACTGCTTTGGAACTTAACTGTTCTTCTTAATTGGAAAGGGTACAATTGGTTGATGAAAGCAATATATACTCCTGGAATATGGTATTTGTAATTGGTACTTCTTTTGAATAATGATATTGTTTTAATAGCTTTAACAAATAACTAAACCGACCATGAAAAAATATTTGATTTTTATTTTTCTTCTACCTGCATTAGCGTTTGCGCAAACTCAGACTGCTGAACCTGCCAAACAGGCAGATGCCAACGCTCCCGTTTTCAAATTTAATGAGGAAACCTTTGACTTCGGAAGTTTACCCCAGGGCACCCCTGTAACACACATTTTTACCTATACCAACACGGGTAAGTCCCCGCTCATCCTTAGCCAGGCAACTGCTTCGTGCGGCTGTACTACACCCTCATGGACGAAAGAACCGGTAGCACCCGGAAAGACGGGAACTGTTTCAGTGACTTTTAATGCGGCAAAGGATGGCACATTTATGAAAACTGTTACTTTATTGTCAAACACTGGAAATGCTAAATACATTTATATCAAAGGAAATGTTATAGCCAAAGCAAACCCTAATGGTGAAGAGAACCCAAAACAATAATTAAATGTTTAATTGTTGTTAAAAGCTCTAAAAATTTGTTAAAATGATCAGACGCTTTTCATTATAATCATAAGTAAATCTATTTTTAGAAAAAATATAATCAAACATGAAAAAATTAATATTTTCGATTGCCTTTTTAAGTCTTATTGCCTTAAAAAGTTTTTCCCAAACTGCTACAACACCGGCAGCTAATACAGTCCCTGGCAATGCACCCAGCGCAACACCGGCGGACAACCCTAATGCAGGTGATTTCTCATTTAAAGAAGAAACTTTTGATTTTGGGAATATTGGAAAAGGAACTCCGGTAACCCACGAGTTTACCTTTAACAATACAGGAAAGGAACCCATTGTAATCAGTAATGTACAGGCTTCATGCGGTTGCACTACTCCTAAATGGCCTAAAGAGCCTATTCTTCCAGGGAAAACTTCTACAATACAGGTACAATATAATGCGGCTCACCCGGGTGGATTCAATAAATCAGTAACCATTACTTCCAATGCCAAGAGCGCAAGCAAGGTTCTTTATATCAAAGGTGTAGTTCAGGATCAGACAGAACAAACCACACCCGACAAACCACCTAATATACTCAGCACGCCTAACAATAATTAATATTTTATTTTTTTTCGAAAGCTCTGGGGAACCCGGAGCTTTCTTTTTTTATACAAGTAAAAGAAAAAGAGAATTAGCCTTCTCAAAATGGTAAATAATTATTCTTAAAAGAACGCTTTTAAGGCCTAACTCCTTTGCCGGTAGTGAAAAAAATTTTACGTTTGTGTTGTGCCATATATCTCGCAAAAGGGGCGCATCATGCCTGCCTCTCCTATACGCCGTCTAGTACCTTATGCTGAAAAGGCAAAGCAGCAAGGCAAGAAAGTTTATCATCTCAATATAGGCCAGCCAGATATTGAAACGCCTCCCGAAGTATTCAACGCAATACATAACATTGATTTTAAAGTTTTGGAATATAGCCATAGTGCAGGTATTGAAAGCTATCGTATTAAACTTGCCGCCTCTTACAAAAAATACAATATTGATCTGTCTATGCATGATGTGCTCATTACTACTGGCGGGTCAGAAGCAATTACATTCGGATTAATGGCAACTCTGGATGAGGGCGATGAAATAATTATTCCGGAACCATTATATGCCAACTATAATGGTTTTGCCTGTGCAACAGGCGCAGTTATAAAACCAATTACTTCCTACATTGAAAATGGTTTTGCATTACCTTCTATATCAGAATTCGAAAAGTTAATAACGCCTAAAACCAAAGCCATCCTCATTTGCAATCCTAATAATCCTACGGGATATTTGTATTCCAAAGAGGAGCTTGAACATTTAAAGGATATTGTATTAGTACATGATCTTTTTTTATTTGCCGATGAAGTGTATCGTGATTTTTGCTATGACGGTAAAAAACATTTTTCTGTACTGAATATTCCGGGTATTGAGGAACATGTAATTGTTATTGATTCTGTTTCAAAGCGGTTCAGCATGTGTGGAGCGCGCGTAGGTTGTTTAATTACGAGAAATAAAAAAGTAAACGAAACGGTATTAAAGTTTGCACAGGCCAGATTGAGCCCTCCCACCTTTGGACAAATTGCGGCTGAAGCTGCTCTTCAGGTAAAAGAAGAATATTTCAACGGCGTGATGGCAGAATATATTAGTCGCAGAAATATGATGGTGGAAAAAATGAATGAAATTCCTGGTGTATTATGTCCAAATCCAGGCGGAGCATTTTATACTATTGCCCGTCTTCCTATAGACAATAGCGATAAATTTTGTCAATGGCTTCTTGAATCATTTTCGTATGAAAACCAAACGGTAATGTTAGCTCCTGCGACAGGGTTTTATGCAACAAAAGGCCTGGGGTTAGATGAGGTACGTATTGCATATGTGCTGAATAATTACGAAATGGAAAAAGCCTTTGATTGCCTGGCTATGGCGCTCAGAGAATACCCTGGCATTAAGAATAATGATGCCGCTGTCAGCATTTAAAAAACAGGAGTATATGCATGAGCAGGTATGTGCTTGATTTAGATTTCCATGCTCCTTATTGCCAACTCGTATCCCTTTAAGCCGAATCCTGCAATCAGTCCTTTACATTTTCCAGAAAGTAATGATGTATGCCGGAAGGGTTCTCTTGCTGCCGGATTGGAAATATGTATCTCTATAACCGGAGATTTAATGGAGCTTACCGCATCAGAAATGGCAACGGATGTATGGGTGTATCCCCCGGCATTTAATATAATTCCATCATAAGAAAACCCGCCACGGTGCAATTCATTAATAATTTCACCCTCTACATTACTTTGAAAATAGTCAATTGCGTGTTCGGAAAGTTTTGCTTTTAATTCTTCCAGGTAATCCTTAAAAGTTTTACTTCCATAAATTTCCGGCTCCCGGGTCCCTATTAAATTTAAATTTGGGCCATTAATAATTAGAATTTTCATTGTATAAAGCAATTGGACATTTCTAAAAAGCAAGTTAATAAAAAGCCCATTTAGTAATGGTATAGATTGTTGCCGATTACCGTATTTCATGGAATCATTTGTAATAAGATGTAAGTATAGATATATGGAATGGCTAAGTACTATCAAAGGTTTTAAGTCTTATTTACAGTTGGAGCGTTCACTGTCAAATAATACCATTGAAGCATATATAAGAGACGCAGATTTATTGAGAAGGTTTCTGGAATTGAAAGAATCTCTAATTACACCTGAAAATGTTTCTCATGAGGATTTACAGCGATTTATAGCATTTATCAATGAACTGAAATTAAGTGGTCAGTCTCAGGCAAGAATACTTTCCGGCATCAGGGCTTTTTATAAATATTTGCTGATGGAAAGTTTGGTGCAGCAGGATCCCACTGTGTTAATTCAAGGCCCTAAGCTTCAGAGAAAGCTGCCCGATGTATTAAATAACCCTGAGATAGAAGCGTTACTAAATGCAATTGACCACAGTACGCAGGAAGGAATTCGAAACAGAGCCATTCTGGAAGTATTGTATGGATGTGGGTTAAGGGTAAGTGAGTTAATCAATTTGCACATTTCTAATCTTTATACAGATGTGGAATTTATAAAGGTGGTAGGTAAAGGAAACAAAGAAAGATTAATACCTATTGGTCTATCAGCAATCAAGCACATTAACTTTTATATAGAAGGAGTTAGAAATCATATGCAAGTAAAAAAAAGATTTGATGATACTTTATTTCTTAACCGCCGCGGTAGCGCACTTACCAGGGTTTATGTATTTATGTTTATTAAGTCAATTGCAGAAAAGGCCGGATTAAAGAAAAAGATCAGCCCGCACACCTTTCGTCATTCATTCGCCACCCACTTAATTGAAGGCGGGGCGGATCTTCGGGCTGTTCAGGAAATGCTTGGCCATGAATCTATCACTACGACCGAGATTTATACCCACCTTGATCGTGATTATTTGCGGCAGACATTGTTGCAATTTCATCCTGCATACCAGAAAATCTAATGATACTACCTCCGCATCATGGCTATACTTTACTTTCGCAGCTCTGATTTCTTATGAAAAAGTTAGCTAACTATAAATTTTATATTCTGGGCATGATGTTGCTCATCATTCCGGATGCGTTAACATTTTATCTGCTTATGCCCATGCCGGGCAGTCAAAATATTAATGGCCTGGAAACAGCTTATTACCTGGATAAAATTTTATGGCTTACCCGTACAATCGGTTTTTTTCTTATCATTCCTTTTCTTCAAAAGACCTTTTCAGCGAAAAGTATTACAGCAAAATTTACATACGGTGGTTTCCTTATCGTAGCATTGACTTTTGTGTATTTAGTGGGTTTTCATTTCCGTGCTGACAGGATTTTCTATGAACCCTCTGTAAAAACATTTCTATCAAAAGATCAGAATAGATTTCCTGTTGACCGGATGGTTTTAGGTGTAGAAATAAACGGTAAAGCAAAGGCCTATCCATTAATTGTAGTAGGCTACCATCATAAAATTCAGGATACCGTAGGCGGCAAACCTGTATTGGTTACCTATTGTACGATGTGCCGTTCCGGAGAAGTCTACGATCCGGGAGTGAATGAAAATTTGCCATGGAGACTGGTTGGAATGGGCAAGTGGAATGCAATAATTGAAGATGCTAAAACAAAATCCTGGTGGTACCAGGCAGATGGTGTTGCAGGCGCAGGACCTGAAAAGGGAACGATACTTCCAGTAATTTACAGTGAACAGGTCACGTTAAAAAGCTGGCTTGAGCGGCATCCTAATTCTTTAATACTTCAGCCTGATCCAAAGTATCAATCAAGATACGATAAGTTAAAAAATTATGACATTAATTTTCAGACGTCAGCTAACGAAATCAACGATGGAGGCAAGCTTACCGACAATTCATGGGTAATTAACATTAGTGATGATGGAATTGATAAATATTTCTCCTGGCATGAGTTGCAAAAGTCCAGGGTTATAAACGAGGTAATTGGAAAAAAGCCAATTCTTCTTGCAATTGAAAACGATAATGAATCTTTTCATAGCTGGAATCGGACTATAAATGGAGAACCATTAACGTTTACCATAAGCGATCGACAATTAACAGACACAAAAACTAATTCTTTGTGGGATTGGAATGGTAAATGTGTTAGTGGCTCTTTTAAGAGTTATCAGTTACTTACCGTTTCATCGCAGCAGGTTTACTGGCATACCTGGCAAACTTTTTTTAATAAAACGATTAAATATTAATGTCTATAAGCAAGAGAGGGTTCTTCCTGAATTAGATTTTCTTTCCTGCATAATTTCAACAAGATATTTCAAGTACCTTTGCCCTCCCTAAACACTAAAAACTGTTATTCCATGCGCTTTAATTTGAAATTGATGCTACTGCTTTTTTTAACAGCTATTATATCCTGTACGCATCCTACAGATTTAAAAACTCAGCTTGTAGGAAAATGGAGAATTTCAGAGATGAAAATTCAAATGCTGGATCAAATGGAACAAATGGGTCAGATGCAAGTCCAAATGATGAAAGACAGTATAGGCAAAACAACTGATACTTCACAGATTCGCCATTTGCAGGCTCAATTAAATGATATGCAAAAAAGCCTGGATACTTTTCACTTGCAGCAGGATTCTTCAAAGAATTCGAGCGTTTGGGAATTCAAGCAGGATGGTTCTTTTACTGAAGCCGAACCAAGTCAAACAAAAAACGGAACATGGTCTGTTGATACCAAAAAGAACATGCTCTACACCAAGATTGACAATGAGAATGACTCTGTCCTTATAAAATTTGAAAATGATTTACTCACACTTCAGTTCGATTCCCTGAATTATATGTCTCTTGCGAAGATTAAGAGTTAAGCTTTCAAATTATTTTTTTACAAGCGGTAACTCGTTGATTTTATTTTCACGGAGGTAGGCAATTAGATCAGTGGCCGGCAGGTCAGTGATTCCTGCTGCACGCAACATGGAAATCAGCTGTCCGCGGTGATAGCTCCCATGATTTACAACGTGGGCCAGCATTTCATAAACCGGAGATTTGCCTGAATTACCTTTCATTGTGGTGTAAGCAACTTCCTGCTTTAGATCCTTCTTACTATAATTCAATACCTTTTGATTAAGTAATTCAGATGACTTTAGTACACCCGCAATTAAATCTTTTTTTGATCCATTAAAATCAGACGATGGCCACGTGGCAGGCGAAAGTCCATCAAAGCGTTCCATCCAAATATCCTGTGCATCCCAAATGTGTAACAGCATTTTCTTTATGGTGGGAAAACTGCTTACCATTTCCTTGTTTAACTGCTCATCATTTAACGCATCAATTATATCGCAAAGGCGCTTGTTTGCCCAAAAATTATAGGCTACATATTCTTTTATAAATTTTTTCATTACAAAGTGTCGTTGTTAAATAATATTACTGCAGACTATTTTCCGTAGTAAATTTAGATTAAAGAAATGCTTCCATTAGAGCCCTAAAGTTTTTCCAATCGAATTGGCATAATTGCTTTCTTCTACCTTTGATAATTAATACTGATTTTATGGATTTACATTTCGGATCTCTATGTGTAAGAAATCCCAATACCAAATTTGATTTTGCCCGACCGCACATGGAACCCATTGTAGCGTCTACTACTTTTTCATATGATGATCCGGAAGCGTTGATGGAAATTTTTCTTGGAGAAAAAAAAGGATTTATCTATTCGAGGTGGAGCAATCCTACCATTGAACTGGCTGAAAATAAAGTAGCTGCTCTCGAAGGCTGCGGATTAGGAAATACAGAAAATCTGAAATTAAAAGCAAGGTTATTCAGCAGTGGAATGGGAGCTATTCAGACGCTGTTTATGTCGACTCTGAAACCTGGAGACAAAGTAATTGTGCAGGGTACATTGTATGGTGGTACCAACGAACTGCTTACCAAAATCTTAAGTCAGTTTGGCATCACTCCCTTAATTACTGAACTGAAGAATCTTAACGAAATAGAACGAATATCTTCTTCAGATAAAAATGTGAAGATGATTTATATTGAGACACCCTCTAATCCTACCATTGATTGCTATGATATTGAATCGCTGTGTCAGATAGCAAAAAAAAATAATCAGCTTGTTGCCGTAGATAACACTTTCGCCTCTCCTTATCTGCAGCAACCATTTGCATATGGTGTCGATTTTGTGGTTCATTCTTCAACAAAATACTTAAATGGCCATGGTAATTCTATCAGTGGAGTAATGGTTGGGAAGAACATTGATTTCATGGAAAAGGATGTTTTTCAGTATTTGAAATTGCTGGGAACAAATAGCAGTGCATTTGATTCCTGGTTACTGTTGCAGGGGATGAAAACGCTGGAGGTGCGTATGCAACGCCATTGCAGTAATGCACTTCAGGTAGCAGAGTTCCTGGGAGCAAATACAAAAATATCCAGGGTAAACTATTGCGGGCTGCCATCTCATCCTGATCATCTTCTTGCAAAAAAACAGATGCGTGATTTTGGTGGCATGCTTAGCTTCGATCTCAAAGGCGGGCTTGAGGCAGGAAAGAAATTATTACGTCATATTAAACTTTGTTCTCTTGCTGTTTCATTGGGAACTGTAGATACGATAATTCAGCATCCTGCAAGCATGAGCCATGTGGGCGTGGCAAAGGAAATCTGTCAACAGTATGGAATTACAGACGGATTGATTCGCTTAAGCGTCGGCATTGAAGATGTGAAAGATATTATGAATGATTTAGGTAATGCACTTGACGCTATTTAGAAATTTATTCCGAAATCAGCAGTTCGATTAATCTTTTAAATAACCTGTAAAATATTATGAATTCTATCTGGAATCAGCCTATTGATATTAAGTACTTAAAGGAATGGCATCGTAACACCATGCAGGAACATATTGGTATTGAATTCCTGGAAATAGGTGATGACTATATTAAGGCAAAAATGCCGGTGGATCATAGGACGAAACAACCAATGGGATTGCTCCATGGAGGAGCTTCGGTAACGCTCGCTGAATCATTAGGCAGTATGGCTTCCGTACTGTGTGTGGATAGTGAAACGAAATTGGTAGTAGGCCTTGAAATTAATGCCAATCATATCAGGTCTATCAATGATGGTTTTGTAACAGGCATTACCAGGCCTATCCATCTTGGGCGTTCTACGCAAGTGTGGGAGATAAAAATTTATAACGAGAATGAGCAGTTGATATGTATCAGCAGGATTACAAATGCGATATTAGATAAGAAAAGAACACTGTAGTTAAAAAATATCATTGAACTACAGATGTTGTTTAAACTTCACTAATATTTATTGAAAACTTCTAATTTATCAAAATGGTCAAAGTAAATCTTCAGGAAAAATTTTCTCAGTTTTCCGATCATTGGAATCCAAAAGTTGCCGGTAAATTAAATGGACAATTAATAAAACTGGTTAAGTTTAAAGGTCCGTTTACCTGGCATAAGCATGAGCTGGAAGATGAGCTATTCTTAGTGATAAAAGGGTCGTTTAATATGGAATTCCGGGATAAAACTATTGGATTAAATGAAGGCGAATTTATCATTGTACCCCATGGCATAGAGCACAGACCCAATGCAGAAGAAGAAGCGGAGGTGCTTCTTTTTGAGCCTTCGGAAACCCTCAATACTGGAAATGTTCAAAACGAATTCACATTAAAAAACCTGGAAAGTATTTAAGTTTCGAATTTTATTTAATTATAATATGACTTTGCAGGATTGGATTGGCTTTGCCGGGGTAGGTATTGTGCTGGTGGCATATTTGTTAAACCTTTTAGGAAAACTTTCGCAAAATAGTATTTCATATTTAGTAATGAATGTAATTGGAGCCGCACTAACCTGTTATGCTTCCATGCTAATACATTATATTCCTTTTATTATCCTGGAAGGAATTTGGACTATTGCCTCACTTATTTCACTTATGAAAATTCTTTATAAAAAAGACCCTGTATCCAGCACATAGTAAATTAATGTTCTGAATATCTCAGAGATTGCAGAACAGCTGCTGCAAAGCCTGCATGGTTTAATTTTGTGAAGGAAGAATGGGAGACTGAATCTTTTTGAGTAGAATAACCTGCAACGTAATTCCAATAATTTATGTAATAATGCATCAGCAATTAAACTGCTTTTTTTATCTCTAAGTTTTTTGCATCAAACTTTCTGCTTTTAATGCTGAAGCGATCTCCTGAAGACATGAAATGAACCATCAGATTTTCCACGGATATTGGATTTCCCATAGGAAGGTCTGCAATATTTGAATGCCTGATATGGTGACCATCAATTACTATTACCATCCCCGATCCAAATGCCTCCATATGGTTGCCTTCACTAATAATCATCCCTGTATCTTCTCCCAAGCCAATTCCAAGACATGAAGGGTTCGATGCAATAGCCTGAACTAAACGGGCAAAACGTCCACGCTTATCAAAATGAGAATCAAAGATTACATCCCTGGTAAAGCCCAATCCCGTAGCAATTTTTACTTCTCCTTTTAAATGTGCACTTCCTGTGCTTCCTTCATAAATCATTGTGGATGACATTGCCATAGCGCCTGCACTCGTTCCTGCAATCACAAATTCTTCCTTTTGTAAACGATGGTGAAGAATATCGAGAAATTCAGTACCTCCAAACGTAGTTGTCAACCGGTATTGATTTCCTCCTGAAAACATTACACAGTTAGCTCTTTTAATCCGCTTTAATAAATCTTTTTCTTTAACCTCCTCTCTTTCCCGGATAGGCAGATGCCCCACATTACTACATCCGATTTTTGAAAAGGCATTTATGTAATTATTACCTACTTCAACAGGTGAAGATGAAGCAGTAGTTATTACCTCAATGCGTGCATTACTTCCACCTGATTCTGAAACAATCCGCCTTAAAATGCCAAGCTCAAAAAAATTAAGATTATTTCTATGGATCACACCTAACTCAAGGTCTGTCCCTTTATCTTCAGCACCTCCGATTGCAATAATTTTTCCTTTAATAACAGGCATCAGAAAAGAAATGGTACACACAAAAATAAGGAGACTTATGGTAGTGGCTGAAATTGTAATAAAAGATTTCCACATGGCTGACTTTAATGTTGGAAAAATTTCAGTTATGTTTGAAAAATAAAGGTTGTGTTGCTACAGTAATGCTCCTCATTTTCTTGATTTCACAATACTACCGCTTGAATTAGAATAATAATCCTTACCTTTTAATATGGAGATCCTTAATATTCGGGTTATGAATGGTCCTAATTATTGGTCCGTTCGAAGGCATAAGCTTATAGTAATGAAGCTTGATCTGCAGAATCTGGAAGAATACCCTACGAATAAAATACCCGGGTTTCGGGACCGCCTTCAACAACTACTCCCCGGCCTGTATGAACATCATTGCTCGGAAGGAAGCAAGGGAGGTTTTCTGTATCGTGTGGAAAAGGGTACGTGGATGGGGCATGTAATCGAACATATGGCTCTGGAGATACAGACCCTGGCAGGAATGGATGTTGGTTTCGGAAGAACAAGAGAAGCATCTCAGAAAGGAGTTTATAATGTTGTATTCGCATACCTGGAAGCAGAAGCTGGCATTTATACAGCAAAAGCGGCAGTAAGAATTGCTCAGGCTCTTATAGAGGGAAAGCAATATCAGCTGGCGGAAGATATTCAGGCCCTTCGTGAAATACGTGAAGAATACCGTTTAGGCCCCAGCACAGGTTCGTTGGTTGATGAAGCGGTTATGCGCGGCATTCCATACATTCGATTGAATAAACGTTCCCTGGTTCAGCTTGGTTTTGGGGTAAACCAGAAAAGGGTTCAGGCTACAGTGGCCAGCACTACCAGCAGCATTGGTGTTGAGATAGCCGGTGATAAAGAGGAAACAAAAAATTTGCTGGAGAAAGCAGAAATTCCTGTTCCTAAAGGTATGATCTGCTGCGATGTTTATGAATTGCGTGATGCAATAAAAAAGATCGGATATCCTGTAGTCACTAAACCCATAAATAGTAACCATGGAAAAGGAGCTACTACAAACATCCGCAACTGGGACGATGCTCAGAATGGCCTTCTGGCAGCAAAAAAATATTCAGATTCTGTAATTGTGGAGAAATTTATTTCAGGTCATGATCACCGCGTACTTGTAATTGATTACAAGTATGTGGCTGCAGCCAGAAGAACACCTGCCTCAGTAACCGGTGATGGTAATGCTACCATTCAGCAATTGATAGATGAGGTAAACTGTGATTCACGCCGGGGCTATGGCCATGAAAAAGTGCTTACGGCTATTAAGGTGGATGATTTTACTATGAGTATTTTAAAAGAAGGCCGGCTGACCCTTGATACGGTGCCGCCTTTCGGGCAGGAAATCTTGTTAAAGCCAACTGCGAACATTTCCACCGGAGGAACAGCAACGGATATTACGGACCTGGTTCACCCTGACAATATTTTTATGTGTGAACGGATTGCCCGTATTATAGGCCTTGATATTTGTGGTATTGATATTATGACCCCTGATCTAAGCGAACCAATAAATGATATCGGAGGAGCAGTTCTTGAAGTAAATGCTGCTCCGGGTTTTCGAATGCATTTGGCACCTACCGATGGGTTGCCCCGCAATGTAGCGGAACCCGTAATTAATATGTTGTTTCCTCCTGGCACTTCCTCCCGTATTCCCATTATTGCTATTACCGGAACTAACGGTAAAACAACCACTACGCGGCTGATTGCCCATATCCTTAAGCAGGTAGGCTACCGTGTAGGGTTTACTACCACGGATGGCATCTACATACAAAATCAATTGATGATGCAGGGTGACTGTACTGGTCCCGTATCCGCGCAGTTTATTTTAAAGGATCCTACTGTAGAATTTGCAGTGCTGGAGACGGCGCGGGGTGGCATTTTACGCGCCGGCCTTGGATTTGACCATTGCGACATCGGTATCGTTACGAATGTACAGCCAGACCATCTTGGATTGATGGGTATTGACACTATTAAACAGCTTGCAAGGGTAAAAGGAGTGATTCCTGAAAGTGTAACAGCGGATGGTTATGCCATACTCAATGCAGACGACGAACTGGTGTATAAAATGAGAAGTGATGTTAAGTGTAACGTCGCATTGTTTAGTATGGATGAAAAAAATCCATACATCATGGAGCACTGCAGCTTAGGTAAGCTGGCTGCAGTAGCTGAGAATGGTTACGTTACTATTATGAAAGGAAACTGGAAAATTCGTGTGGATAAGATTGCAACTATTCCATTAACATTTGGAGGTAAGGCAGTTTTTAATGTTCAGAATATTTTACCGGCAGTGCTTAGTTGTTTTATGAGGGGAATTAAGATTGAAGACATCCGCTCGGCACTGGAAACATTTATTCCGTCGCCTGCCACCACACCAGGCAGAATGAACCTTTTCCAATTTAAGAATTTTCAGGTTTTAGTAGACTATGCACATAACACTGCCGGGCTGGAGCAACTTTCTAAATTTGTTGAAAAAATAGATGGTAAACCAAAAGTCGGGGTAATAGCAGGAGTAGGAGACCGGCGTGATGAAGACATATTGGAACTAGGAAGCGTTGCCGCACGAACCTTTGATGAAATAGTAATCCGGCAGGATAAAAATCTGAGAGGAAGAACTCCCGAAGAAATCATTGAGTTGATGATGAAGGGGATTGCAGCCGTAAATGAACATAAGAAAGTTAATGTAATTCCGAGTGAAACGGAAGCCATTGAACATGTTATCAGGAATGGAAAAAGAGGATCGTTTATTACCATTTGTTCAGATGTAGTTCCCGACGTGCTTGGAATGATTATGAAGTATAAAGAAGAAGAAGACAACTTTGATTTGGCACGTGAATCAATGATTGACCATAATTGATTAATAGCTATCCTGCGATTATGTGCCTATAGGAAAAAAATAGTTTATCTAACATCTTAACCTTTTTTAGCATCATCTTATGGCTACTGCAACAGCTCCTGAAAAAAAACACATAGTTTCTGAAATGGCTGAATCATTAATAGGTTCGGAGATCATCAAGCTTGCAGCGGAAGTGAATGAGAAAATTAAAAAGGGAGAACCGATTCTCAATTTTACCATTGGTGATTTTGATCCTGAAATATTTCCCATTCCAGAAGAGTTGGAGAAAGAAGTAATTGCTGCTTACCGTAATAAGCAGACAAATTACCCAATGGCTAACGGAATTCCGGAATTGCGAAGAGAGGTGAGCAATTTTTTGACGGAAGCAGGTATTCATTATTCCCCAAATGAAATTCTGATAACAAGTGGAGGACGCCCTGCCATTTATGCTGCTTACCTCACTTTAATTCAGCCTGGCGACAGCGTTATCTTCGCTGTTCCATCGTGGAATAACAACCATTACTGCCATCTTTCAGGTGCACAGCCAATTATGGTTGAAGCCACTAGGGAAAATGGCTTTATGCCTGTTGCCGAGCAGATGCGTCCCCACATTAAAAAGGCTACTTTACTTGCTCTTTGCTCTCCCCAGAATCCTACAGGCACCACATTTTCTAAGGAAAAACTTTCAGAGATATGTGATCTGGTACTCGAGGAAAACGAACGTCGCGGTCCTGATGAAAAGCCGCTATATGTGCTATATGATCAGATGTACTGGCTGCTTACTTACGGAGAAACAGTTCATCACAGCCCTGTTACGGTGCGACCTGAAATGAAGCATTATACCATTTTTATCGATGGGATTTCGAAATCTTTTGCAGCAACGGGTTTAAGAGTTGGATGGGCCTTTGGTCCACAGTATATAATAGATAAAATGAAATCCATACTTTCTCACATCGGGGCATGGGCTCCCAAGCCGGAGCAGGTAGCAGTTGCAAATTATTTAAAGATGAAAGGGCCTATCCGTAATTTTTTATCGCAATTCAGGGAACAGATTGATTTGCGGTTGGAAGGGATTTATAAAGGGTTTATGGATTTAAAAAAGGAAGGTCATAAGGTAGATGCAATTGCTCCGGAGGCTGCCTTATACCTGACGGTGCAGGTTGATCTCAAAGACAGGCAAACGGCAGATGGCAGGTTAATTAAGCATACAGAAGATGTGACTGAATATTTATTGAATGAATGCGGCATTGCATTAGTACCATTTTATGCTTTTGGTTCTTCACATGATTCTACGTGGTACCGTTTAAGCGTAGGAACGTGCAAGCTAAGTGAGATTGAAGAGTCAATTACGAAATTAAGAAAAGGGCTTGAAAAGCTGAAGTGAGAGAGATGTCAGCGGTTATTTCTTTTTATGATTATTGCCGCAACATTTTGCAATAAGATGGCAATTGCTGCACCGCACGTTGGTAAAGTCACGATATGGATCGCTCTTATGTTTTCAGTCCCCGTTAAGCTCAGGTAATTACCTATAGTTAAAATGATTACAAAAGCGCTGCTAGCTACGTTTCTAGGGTGTTGCTTTTGTTCACAGGCTGATTCAATTATTTAATAATAAGTCATTTCATTTTTATTAATTTCTGAATCCATCTGTTACATAGCCACAAAACAATAAATCCCGCCGCCGCCACTGCAGCATCCAATAACGCCCAGAAAAAAGGCACTTCCCGCATGGGTTCGATAACTAAAGCCATTACAACGGAAAGCAACGCCGCAATCATTCCCCACTGTATAACCCAATGGTTGCGTATCGGATCACGCAATGGGCCAAGGAAAGCAATCGCAATAAGAAAATGTGCAAAGCCCAGCCAGTAATAGCCATATACCATAAAAGGATATTTATTGTTATTCTCCGTAACAGCGGTATAGACAGTATGGAGCCAGTCAAGCAGGAATGTCGGGAGGAATTTCATTTTATGAATAACTATGGCCAGCTCGGTTTGTAACGGAAATGCAGAAATTCCATTTGAAATCAACCCTAATATAGTGACTATAATAGCAATTTTTATTTTTTGCCGAAGGTTTAACCGTTTAGTAATATCCAAGCCCATAGTAGTCGGTTTTTACCGTAATGAATTTAGCAAAGTATATTTATTCTGTTTAAGAAATAATTTCAGAGCGGTAAAAATTGCATTCCTTTACCAAATTTTTATTTGTTCCTTTTGCTAAAAAGCAGTTCGATTAAATGCATGAAGAAAAACATTTCAAAAGCCCGGATGTTGTTAAAGATATAGTGATTGGCATGGCGGACGGCCTAACCGTTCCCTTTGCGCTTGCTGCCGGGTTGAGCGGAGCAGTAGATTCCAATTTCGTTATTATCACTGCTGGTATTGCGGAAATTGTTGCAGGGTCCATTGCTATGGGCCTCGGTGGATATCTTGCCGGGCGAACTGATTCAGATCACTATTACACTGAAGTAAAGCGGGAATATGAAGAAGTAGAATACTTGCCTGAGGTGGAGAAGAAAGAGATCCGCGAAATGCTTTCTGAGTATGGAATTTCAAATGACACGCAGCATAAAGTAGCAGATGAGCTGTCACTAAATAAAGATAAATGGGTTGATTTTATGATGAAGTTTGAATTAGGGTTGGAAGAACCAAGAATTAATCGTGCCAGAAAAAGCGCTTTTAATATAGCAGTATCCTATATTGTTGGTGGAATGATTCCTTTAAGTGCATACTTTATAACTTCCCGGCCTTATGATGGATTGCTTATTTCCTCTGCTATCACCTTAGCTGCACTTTTTCTATTCGGATATTTGAAAGCAAAACTAACGGATCAGCCACGCTGGTCTGGTGCCTGGAGTACTGCAGGCATTGGAACCCTTGCTGCAGCTGCTGCATACCTCATTGCAAAAGCAATCAGTTAAATTTATTGATCCAGTATTGCCATTCCTTCATTGTAATTCTTACCGCTTTTTAATATGCAGGAGTGTTCTTATATAGGGAACTCATCTTAATTTTTACTCATTATCAATTAACTTTGCGGACATAAAAAAATATTTTCCATTCACATGACTTCTAATAATATTCCTACTGGTTTTGCCGCGCGGCACATTGGTATTGAAGAGTCAGATTTAAAAGAAATGCTTCATGAAGTAGGTGCCGAATCACTTGATCAGTTAATCGGTGAATCTGTTCCTGAAAGCATTCGATTAACCCATGCTCTGGATATAGCACCCGGATTGAGTGAATATGAATATTTAATTAAGATCGGAAATATCGCGAAGAGGAACAAGCAGTATCGCAGCTATATAGGGATGGGCTATTATGGAACCATTACACCACCTGTCATTCTACGAAATCTTTTTGAGAATCCGGGTTGGTACACACAATACACTCCCTACCAGGCAGAGATTGCGCAGGGTCGTCTTGAATCGCTGCTTAATTTTCAGACGATGGTGATTGATCTTACAGGCTTGGATGTAGCAAATGCTTCGTTACTCGATGAAGCAACGGCTGCTGCAGAATCCATGCTGATGCTATTTCATTCAAGGGGACCATCTGAATCAAAAAAATATGAATTTTTTGTTTCGGATAAATTATTTCCCCAAACCACAGATGTTTTAAAGACACGTGCATTTCCGCTTGGTATTACATTAACAATAGCCAGTCACCGTGATATAAAATGGAATGAAAATATATTCGGTGCCATTCTTCAATATCCTGATGATGATGGCTTGGTAGATGATTATTCCGCATTTATAGAGCAGGCACATGAGCAGGGGATTAAAGTAATTGTAGCAGCTGACCTGTTAGCATTAACATTGTTGAAATCGCCTGGTGAGATGGGCGCGGACGTTGCAATTGGATCTGCACAGCGGTTTGGGGTGCCCATTGGATTTGGAGGGCCTCATGCGGCATATTTTGCTGCAACAGATATGTATAAGCGTCAGATGCCGGGCAGAATTATCGGAGTGTCCGTGGATTCACACGGCAATCCTGCCTATCGAATGGCACTGCAAACCCGCGAGCAGCATATCCGGCGTGAAAAAGCAACTTCAAATATTTGCACCGCACAGGCCTTACTCGCAAACATAGCTGCAATGTATGCCGTGTACCATGGCCCGCGCGGACTAAAACAAATTGCTTCTACTGTACATCAGCGTGCAATTTTTCTCGCGAATGCCCTTGGGCACTTTGGATTCAGACAAGTCAATAATTTCTTTTTTGATACTCTTAAGATCAGTGTTGGAGAAAAGGAAATTCTTAATGATATAAAATCGCTCGCAGAAAAAGCACAGATAAATTTTCGGTTTTTCGAAAGTGATGAAATAGGAATTTCACTTGATGAAACTACATCAGAAGAGGATATTGAAAACATTATAAAAGTTTTTCGTGAAGTATCCAACCAATCCAATGAGGCATTAGCTACTAATCTTACCACTGTTCGGATTCCGGAAGGGGTTATAAGAACCTCCGCCTTTCTTTCCCATCCGGTATTTAATACGCATCATTCGGAAACACAATTGATGCGATACCTAAAGCTTTTAGAAAGCAGGGATCTGGCACTCAATACTTCTATGATACCACTTGGTTCGTGCACTATGAAGCTGAACGCTGCAGCTGAAATGATTCCGGTAAGCTTTCCGGAATTTTCACAGATACATCCTTTTGTGCCGGCTGATCAGGTGAAAGGATATCTTGAGATTATTCAGGAATTAGAAAATGATCTTTGTAAGATTACGGGATTTGAAGCCTGTTCTCTACAGCCAAATTCGGGTGCACAAGGAGAATATGCCGGATTGATGGTGATAAGGGCTTATCACCGTGATAAAGGTGACAAACATCGTAATGTAGTGCTGATACCTACCTCGGCCCACGGCACTAATCCCGCAAGTGCAGTAATGGCAGGCTTGAAAGTAGTACTGGTGAAGTGCGATGAGGAAGGAAATGTACAGATGGATGATTTGAAAAAACGAGCTGTAGAGCATAAAGATGATCTTTCATCACTAATGATTACATATCCGTCAACACATGGCGTGTTTGAAGAAAGCATCAAGGAGATCTGCAGCACCATTCATGAAAATGGTGGGCTGGTTTATATGGATGGTGCGAATATGAATGCCCAGGTAGGGTTGACCAGTCCCGCGGAAGTAGGGGCAGATGTGAATCACATCAACCTGCATAAAACTTTCAGTATCCCTCATGGCGGTGGCGGCCCCGGGATGGGTCCTATATGTGTTACAAAAAAATTAGCTCCATATCTGCCTTCGCATCCTGTAATAAAAACAGGAGGTGAAAAAGGTATATCTGCTATTTCATCTGCACCATGGGGAAGCGCAAGCATCTTAATTATTTCATATGGATACATTAAAATGCTTGGTGCCGAAGGTTGTACACTTTCAACGAAATATGCGATACTTAATGCAAACTATATTAAGTCCAGATTAGAGAAACATTATTCCATTCTTTATAAAGGAAAGAGAGGACGTTGTGCACACGAAATGATTATAGATATGCGTGAGTATAAAAAATATGGAATTGAAGTGGAGGATGTAGCAAAGCGGCTGATGGATTATAATTTTCACGCTCCTACCGTTTCCTTTCCTGTTCCCGGCACCATGATGATTGAACCTACGGAAAGTGAAGATAAGGCAGAACTGGACCGGTTCTGTAATGCTATAATCAGCATCCGGCGTGAGATACAGGAAGTGATAGATGGTGACGCGGACAAAACAGATAATGTTTTGAAGAACGCGCCGCATACTGCCTTTGAGGTTACCTCGGATGAATGGAGTCATAAATATCCGCGGGTTAAAGCTGCTTATCCGCTAGCCTACCTAAAACACAATAAATTCTGGGCTTCAGTGGGGCGTATCAATAATACTTTTGGCGACCGTAATTTAATCTGTACCTGTCCCACCATGGAGAGTTATGCAGAAGAAGTAGTTGGGGCGACTGGTGTAGAATGAATACCGGCTGAAATCGTTTATCATAGTTTCAGCTGAACAGACAACAAATAAAAAAAGGGTTAAAAAAGTCCGTGTAATTCAGCTCTGACTTTATTAATAACAAAGCCGAGGTCTTCGGGATTTTCTGCAAAGTTGCATTTGTCGATATCGATTATTAACAGTTTCCCCTGCTTGTAATTTACAACCCAATTTTCATAGTATTCATTAAGGCGTCTTAAATAATCGAGGCGCAGGTTATCTTCATACTCACGTCCTCGTTTTTGAATTTGCCCCACAAGGGCGCCGATAGAACCGCGCAGATAAATTAAAAGATCCGGAGGCTTAATAAGCGCACTAATGGTTTTATATAAACTTGTATAATTTTCAAAATCGCGCCTGGTCATCAGGCCCATTGCATGCAGGTTTGGAGCAAAAATCTGAGCATCTTCATAGATGGTTCGGTCCTGAATCACAGTAGTATCGCCCTGCTGAATTTTCACGATCTGGCCAAACCGGCTATTTAAAAAATAAATCTGCAGGTTAAATGACCATCGTGGCATATTTTCATAAAAATCGTACAGATAAGGATTGTTATCTACATCCTCATAGTGCGGTTCCCAGTTAAAATGTTTAGCGAGCAGTGTTGTCAGCGTAGTCTTTCCAGCTCCTATGTTACCTGCAACAGCAATATGCTTTATGGTGGAAGACTTTATTTCTTTTTTTGCCATTTATCAGGTTAAAGTGTATTACTTAATAGCGGCAACTCATCATAATTTTCTTGAATAGGGCTGCTTTCCACCGTGAAATATTGAAGATTTGTGTGAAGATAATAATCTAGAATTTTTTTATACCTATTATTTCGCGTACCTCCCTTATTGTTTTTGAAGCACTTGCTTTAGCTTTTTCCATTCCGGATTTCACCACTTCATGCAAAAAGTTATTATCGGAAGCATATTCATTTGCCTTTAACCGTATAGGGGATGTGAATTCAATTATATCTTCAGCAAGTTGCTTTTTCATATCTCCGTAGCGGATGGTCCCGTTATCATATTGGTTCTCGAAATAATCAGTTTTATCTGCAGAGGACACCAGTTTCATCAGGTTAAAAAGATTCTGAATTGATTCTGATTTTGTTTCATTTGTTTGTCCGGGTCCGGAATCAGTTACAGCTTTCATTACTTTTTTTCGGATAAGGTCCGGTTCATCAACCAGAAAAACAGCGTTGCCTTCTCCTTCGGATTTTCCCATTTTTCCGGATCCGTCTAGACCAAGTACTTTTACAAGCTCGTTGGAAAAATTGAAGGCCTGAGGTTCCGGAAAGTAATCAACTCCATACAGGTGGTTAAATCGAACTGCAAAATTCCTGGTCATTTCAAGGTGTTGTTTCTGATCTTTCCCGACAGGTACTTTATCCGCTTTGTGCAGGATTATATCTGCAGCCATTAAAACAGGATAGGTAAGTAATCCTGCATTAACATTACCCGGATTTTTACTCACTTTCTCTTTGAATGAGGTACCGCGCTCCAATTCACCCACGTACGAGAGCATATTTAGAAATAAGTAAAGTTCTGCCGTTTCAGGTAAATCGCTTTGTATATATATGGTGGCTTTATCAGGATTTAAACCGCACGCAAGATATTCTGCCAGCACCTGCCGCACGGAACCATGTAAATCAACTGGATGAGGATGAGTTGTAAGAGAATGGTAATCGGCAATAAAAAAGAAACAGAGGTAATCATCCTGCATCTTCAAAAAATTCTGTATGGCTCCGAAGTAATTTCCGAGATGTAAATTACCAGTTGGCCGAATGCCGCTAACCACCGTTTCCATAGCAGCAAAGTAATATAAATTGAGAATTGCTCAAAATTCCATCGCATTATCAACTTTTAAAATCTGAAATTAAAGTTACTTTGAGTAAATAATTTTAAACAGTTACTACCAGTGAAATTCAAGTTATTAATTTGGCAAATAATTTTATGGTTGTGAAAAATGGACTATATCTTCTCAAGGTTCTATGGGCATATTATTACTTCTTAATATTTACATTAATATTTCTTGTTTTATATCCCGCTTTCCTGATCTTATTGTCAAAAGAAAAATGGTTTCCTGAGGTAAATTGGTTAAGGGTAGTTTGGGCTCGGATACTCTTTTTATTTACCGGAATTATTTATGAAATACGGTACGAAAAAATTCTGGACCGTAGCCAAACCTATATTTTCTGCCCGAATCACTTTTCCTATATTGATATTCCAATGAGCGCATTGGTGGTAAAAAGAAACTGGCGCTTTATGGCTAAAACGGAATTGAGTACCATTCCGGTTCTTAATATTTTTTTTAAACGCCTTGATATTACTGTTGACAGACGAAACCTGCGTGAATCTTATAAGGCGAATCAAAAGGCAGGAGAAAGTCTGGACGAGGGTATTAATATAGTGGTATATCCGGAAGGTACTATTGGATCTCATCAACCGGAATTAGAACGTTTTAAAAATGGGCCATTTCGGTTAGCAATAGAAAAACAGGTTCCCATTGTGCCCGTAACCATGGCAGACAATGGCAAAATTCTTTTTGTGGATGGTTGGAAAATGTATGGCCGTCCGGGAATAGCAAGAGTGTTTGTACATTCGCCAGTTGAAACCCACGGCATGACTATGGCTGATTTGCCAATGCTAAAAAATAAGGTATTTACCCTCATAGATCACCAGTTAAAAGTATATGAATTCAGGAACAGACATCAGAAATTAACGGCCGGGCATCATAAAGAATCTTAAGTGTTTCACTGAAAAATATACTTTAATCAAACGTTAATTATAAAATATGCCTGAAGTTATTTCCCTGCAAAATATATCGAAGAATTATGTTATTGAAAAGGTGATAATACCTGCACTAAAAAATATTACGCTTTCAATACATAAGAATGAATATGTCGCATTAATGGGGCCTTCGGGTTCTGGGAAGTCTACTTTAATGAACCTTTTAGGTGCGCTGGACACAGCTACCAGCGGTCAATATTTTTTAAACGGGCAGGATGTAAGTATATTAAGCGATAATGATCTTGCTATAATTCGCAACAAGGAGATCGGTTTTGTTTTTCAGACTTTTAATCTGATGCCCAGAATGACGGCTTTGGAGAATGTAGCTTTACCATTAATTTATGCCGGCAAAAACAGGACTTTCAGGGAACAGCAGGCAATGGCAATGCTTAAGGCTGTTGGGCTTGAAGATCGAGTGGATCACAAGCCTAATGAACTCTCAGGAGGACAAAAACAAAGAGTGGCTATTGCCAGAGCGCTTGTAAATAATCCCTCTATTATTTTAGCTGATGAGCCTACAGGAAATCTCGATAGTAAAACTTCCAACGAAATCATGGGAATCTTTGATAAGATCCATGCTGCAGGCAATACGGTGATATTGGTTACCCATGAAGAAGATATTTCCTTATTTGCGCATCGTATTGTACGGATAAGGGACGGTGAAGTGGCATCTGATCTCATAAATGAAAAAAGAGCTGTATTCGCATAATTGCTTTCGCCCAACCGTCACCTGAATTATTGATAAAAATTATTTAACAGGATTATTCCTGTTTTCCTTTTTCACCGGTAAACTGGTGGTCTTTATTCTTAAAAAGCACATTAAAAGAAGTTAGTGATCCGTAAACGCGGGTGATATATTGCTGTAAATTCACCTTATCTTCATCAGTAAGTTTCGAATGGCTATTTATATTTTGTTCGAGTACCCGTAACCGGTCACGCAACATTACAATTTTATGAAAAAAAATATCGATCGGCATTTCCTTTGGCTGAAGTTTGCTATCGCCGGGTTTTAGGATCAATGTCCCATTTACCCACCGATCGCCAAGAGGTACTACCTCCTGCAAATCAACCCATCTGCGGAGAATTCCAAGTAAAGACTTCTCTAATTCGGAAAGTGTTTCTATTTCTGATGAGATTTCTTCTGCGTGTAAAACTTCGAGGTGTGCATCATATTGATTGATCTCCTGCGGACCGGCATCCATGAAAGTTATCAGGTAGGTGGTTAACCGGATTCCGGTAATAACGCCCTGGCCATATTTAGGATGTTGAACCCTGCTGCCAATACCTGCTGTGCTTAAGTCCTCTTTCATTATTACTAAACTCATTCAATTTTATTCTTTAATATCAGATCGCAAAGCTGTTCCGCATTTAATATTTCATATTTTTTTATTGACCTGATTTCCGCTTCGCTCAATCCATAATCCTTATATGCTTTTATTAATAAAATGTCAATTCGAATGGTAAATATAGCATGTGCAACCTCATTGTAGCTTGTCTTAAAATCCGGACCCGGGTCTTTTTGCTTTTTATCCTCGCACAGGTTCCAGAGACGGGTCATGATATCATTTATATAGTTCATGGCATTTGCGTCGCCCTTTATTCTTAAAATATTTGTAGTTCCAAAGTGCATGGATGTAACTTCGAGAGAATAATGGTAATTCCATACCTCCTTCCTTATTTCTGTATTGAAGCTTATTACCTCAGACCCGATACCTGGAAATGGATTTTCCTTTCTTATAAGTGTAGTGTAGTTATAAAAACCGTTCATTACATTCATAATTCGCCGGTACTTCCTGAGGCTTAGCGTATTCTCCTGCTTCAATTCATCTATCATTTTCAGCATTAAGAAAAAATAATTATAGATGTTTTGAAGAGAACCGAAAAGGGTTACAAAATCGAGCGCATCCCAGTTCCTCTTCAATTTTATAGTGACGGTTTTTTTCTTACTCGTGTTGACTTTTTCGTTAGCTTGTTCCATTCTTAAGTGAGTATAGTATAAAAAAATTATTATTATAATAGATGATAGTTATCGCTTCATGTCAATTCAAATAACCTGTATAAAATATAAGAAATACTTCAACAATAATTCCGGCAGGCTAAGCATGATTTATTCCCATAAAGGACTTCGATTGCGGGCAATGTATTTTTTTAAATTAATCCAAAAGGCGAGGATCAGGTAGATTATTACAGGTGACGTAACGGTAATAAATGTGGTGTAAATAAAAAAAAGCCTGATATAAGATGAAGCGATTCCAAGGCGTTCGCCAATATAAGTGCACACTCCAAATATTCTTCCTTCCACAAAATATTTAAACCGATTCATAATACAAAAATATGTCGTTTACAATTTATACAAGATGATTAGAACTGTTCTCTGAAGAAGTCAGGCTAAAATCGTTTTTAGAAAGAATTTTATTGCCTACAGCACATTCCAGACAACGGAAATTATTACAATAGTTGTTTCGTAAGTGGAGCAACGCCTGGGAGTCAAATGCGGATAATACTGAAATACCAATTTGTTTCCAGCTTTCTGTCACTCTGTTCTTTTCTGCTGCTACTAATTCTAATAATTTAAGGGAGCGATTCATGAAAACATCTTCGTCTTTATATTTTCCATAAAGAAATAGAAAAGGAATAACGGTATTGATAAGAAGCAAATCAATGGAATCTTGTCCAAAATGTTTTTTCTTTATTAAAGATATTTTTTCAAAGCGGTAATGATTAAGCCAATACAGAGAGGGAGCAGTTTCGAAGAAAGATCCTATTACTTTCTCATTCGATTCCTCAATAATTTTAGAAAAAAGATGATTCGATTGAAATATCAGCTGAGCAAATTGTGCCAGCCTGACTGTGGGAAAATTGGCTGGACGCAATCTTAGAAATTTCCATAAATGCTTTTTCAGTGGCTTTAGGCCGTATTTTTTTTTGAGAAAATCAAATTCCTTTTTTAACTGATTAGGATATTCCTCGGTGAATTTTTCACTTAGAAAGCCCGCTGTTCCGAACACCAGTGCTTCTACCTGGATCAAATTATTTTTATGCTTTGCCAATATTTTTACAGGAAGAGATCGTGCAAGCAGGCGAAACGGCTCCGCATTTACTTTCGCACCAAAGGACTGCGCAAGATATTGATAAAAGGTATCTTCCCAGTTGTTGCCATTTTCTAAAAGTGACTGAGTAATCAGCTGTACCTTTTGCTCGAGCCTGTCAACCATTAACCTGTGCAGCCATTGACTCATAGTTATGGAATCAATCTTCTTTATATGATTCTGGCATGGAATGCCTTCCGGGCTCCTTATTAAGCTTTGATAAGTTTCAAAGATGTTTTCATCAAAATGATTTTTAATTTGTACGCAGGGAATTAAAGAACCATCCTTGCGAAAAATGTTCGAATCATTTTCATAAACTACATGAAGAATCACATTGTCATACGCAGTGTCTGTTTGATGGTGGTGCAAATTCCATTCTGAAGCTTTTATATGAATCTCCACATTGCCTACCCATTGCGTTTCACCGATTTTAACCCGCGCATTCACAAAGTCGGGTCCTGCATCTTTATTATAGTTACCTGCCGAAATAATTTGAATTGGTTCGTGAAGCGTAGTTTCCAATTGCGAGTTATTCAGCAATTTCATTTTCCAGAGATAATGGAGAAAAGATTCAGTCACGGTAAGAGATGAAATAGAAAGTTATTATAATCCAATAAGATAAGAAAAATTAATAACTCAGGTAGCCCTTCATTTCAGACGCAATGGTTTCAGCTTCCATTCTTGCCATCTGCCCAAAATTTTTCTGCTGTGAAGCATAGATGATGCTTCTTGAAACATTAACCAGTAAACCGCATTGCTTATTCAAGCCATTTTCAGCAACATCTTTAAGAGTACCACCCTGGGCACCTATACCGGGGACCAGGAGAAAATGGTTTGGCAAAAGCGTACGAATGTTTAAAAAAAGTTCACGATGGGTAGCACCAATCACATACATCATGTTATCTGCATTTCCCCATTGCATGGAACCTTTAATCACTTTTTGATATAAAAATTCTTCATTTAAAGTTTTGATCTCCGGATTCATCTGGAAATCGGCTGCTCCTTTGTTTGAAGTAAGTGCCAGCAGGATTACCCACTTATTTTTATACTCTAAAAATGGGGTAATGGAATCTTCCCCCATGTATGGAGCAGCAGTGATTGCATCAAAATTAAATCCTGAAGATTCCGGATCAAAAAAAGCCTGTGCATATTTAGAAGAGGTATTTCCAATGTCGCCGCGCTTAGCGTCGGCAATAGTAAAAATATTTTCAGGAATGTAATTAAAGGTTCTCACCATACTTTCCCAACCCTTTACTCCCATAGCTTCATAAAACGCTGAGTTAATTTTATAAGCTACGCAGAGATCCTTTGTAGCATCTATAATTTGCTTGTTAAATTCGAAAATCGGATCCTGGCAGGAAAGGAGATAAGGTGGAATTTTTTTAATATCCGTATCCAGGCCAATACATAAAAATGATTTTTTTTGTTGAATGTTTTCAAATAAGTCCTGCCGTGTCAATGTATTAAAAGAGTTTAAAACAAGTAGCAAAAACTAGCAGTTCAATTAGGGATACCATTAGGCAATTATAATTATATATTTATAACAATGATACTCCTTTGTCAATTCACAATTTCTACCACCTTTGTAGATTCCAGATTAGCATTTCTGATGGCCACATGCTGAGCTACGCTCTGCGCAAGGTTATAAAAAACTTCGGAGCTAATTCTTTCGCCGCTTAAAACTGCAGGTTTCCCATTATCACCTCCTTCGCGAATACTCTGCACTATAGGAATCTGCCCCAGCAATGGTGCTTCAAATTCTTCTGCCAGTTTTTGTCCGCCTCCCTTTCCGAAAATGTAATACTTGTTCTCAGGAAGTTCAGCAGGTGTGAAGTATGCCATATTCTCTACAATACCGAGAATCGGGACATTTATTGGGTGAATATTAAACATCCCTAATGCTTTTTTTGCATCTGCCAAAGCAACATCCTGTGGAGTTGTTACAATTATAGCACCTGTAACCGGAACAGTTTGTACGAGGGTAAGATGAATATCTCCGGTTCCCGGAGGAAGGTCCACAATAAGATAATCCAGTTCGCCCCAGTCACACTCACTTACAAATTGACGAAGTGCAGATGAGACCATAGGACCACGCCAAACAACCGCTTGTTTCTCATCAACCAGTAATCCAATGGAAAGAACTTTTATACCAAACTTTTCAATCGGAAGCATGAGATGCTTTCCATCTATCTCTCTTACTTGCGGGCGCTGACCTTTTATATCCATCATTATAGGAATAGATGGGCCATAAATGTCTGCATCTATTAAACCTACCGATGCATTATTTTTTGCTAAGCCTATTGCAAGATTTACAGCAACAGTTGATTTCCCAACGCCGCCCTTACCGGATGCAACAGCAATAATATTTTTAACTCCCGGCAAAACTTTTTTGTTGTCTTTTCGCCGGGATGTAACATCAGAATCCATACGTATTGTCACTTTGGCATCTGCAGATATCAAATGATGAATAGCATTTTCACACGATTGCCTGATGGTTTCTTTTAAAGGGCAAGCGGGTGTAGTAAGTATCACGGTAAATGAAATATTACTACCATCAATTAGTATATCGCTTACCATATTGAGGGTCACCAGATCCTGATGGAGGTCTGGATCGTCTACATAGCTTAATGCTTTTAATACCTGCTCTTTTGTGATTTCCATGAGATACCCGATTAATACAAAGTTAAGAACAAAGCCTGGAAGGGATAAGAGATAAATCTGTTTGGCAAAACCATATTCCGCATCAGTGAATTCACGGACTACTTAACATTAATTTAACGTATATAAACAATTATTTAACACTGATAACTATTGGATAACTATTCCGCCATCTACCTTTACTTTTTTATACTCAACGCCAGCTACATGAAAAAATCCTTCTTTTTCGTTATATTGTTTTTAGCTTCTTGTCTGGTTCACGCACAGGAAAGCACACCGTCCCTTTTTAATCCGGTAATTAAATTTAAGGGATTAGTACAGGCTCGTTATGAACAATCGCTCTCCGACAGCATCGACGTTAATGGAAAAATAGCTTCTGCTCCTTTAAAGTCAAACTTCAGATTGCGCCGCATTGAATTACGGGCAGATATCACTTTGAACAACCATTGGTCGGGTGTAATTCGGGTTCAGCTGCCAGAATTAAAAACCCCTACTCCCGGCAGAGCTATTGAGTTAGCATACTTTGAATACAAATACAATAGCCACTTCAGCATTAGGGGTGGTCAGTTTAAAGTTCCCTATGAATTGGATGAATTAACCAGCCATGAGGACCTGCGCATGATTGACCGTGGTACCACAGACAGAATTATTGTAAGTAATAATTATGCTTCTTACCAGCCAGGATTAATGGTATTCGGGACTTTTTTAACCAATACACCTGTAAATTATTATGCCAGCATTACTAATGGGAGCGACCGGTCTTTACCTTTTGATAATAATTCACAGAAAAATTTTACAGGCCGTTTGGAATTTTATCCCATTAAAAGCCTTCGCCTGGCGGTTAATGGACAGACTGCAGGAATAACTAAAAACGTGACAGGCAGTACTGGTGGAGTTGATTTTAGCTTACAGCAAAAGCTGTCTGATAAGTTAAATTTGATTGTTGAAGGAGAATATATGGGCGGAACAAATATTCTTGCTTATACAGCATCATCTGATTCAGTTAAAAAAGCCAAAGATTTTAATATCAATAGCTATTTCGGACAAGCGCTGCTTCGGATCAATATTGCCCAGCCCTGGTGCCGAACCTTTGAAATCGGCGGAAAGTATGAAAATACGAATCCTCTTCATTCTGCAGATAATGATGCATTTTCAACAATCACGGCAGGAATTGGATTTATTTTCCTTCCTGATAATGATGCCCGCCTTCAGATCAATTTTATTCACACTGATTACCAATTAGAAATTCAGGGAGCCCAGAAGAATAATAATATGCTGGTAGCACAATTACAGTTAAAGATTTAATTCTTTATGTCTTAATTCAATCAGTCATTCTTTAATTAAGATTATAGTTCTCAGTTGTTTCTGTCACAGTAATTTGTTACTTATGAGGAATATCCACTATACTCAGCAGTATTATTATGGAATCTTCGGGTCTTACTTATGATTTAATAAAAAAAATAAGAGCTGCTTCTGCATATTTCGGAAACCATCATACTGATGAAAAAAAGCAATTATTACTCCAGGCGGGCAAATGTAAAATAAAGAATGTTTCTACTCTGGTAGCCTACCACGATTGCCTCCTGTTTTTATTAGCATATCCGGAAACAAAAGAGTTACTGCACATGGCCAGGAATGAATTATTGCGGGTGGGTATGGTGTCTAAAAAGTTTTCTTCCGGAGTAAATAAAAGAAATAGTATTCAGCTTGTAAATACAGGTGTTGTCTGGAGTAAAATTCAGGTTTCTTTTAGTTATGATTTAATAAAATGGTTAATTCATGAATATAGAGGTCGTGTTCAATTATTCTCTATTGACGCAAATCCGGAAACAGTAAGAAATATTATTTTGCATGGCTTAACGGATATAGAGTATGAAAGTTGGCTGTCCAAAAAACTATCTATTCAGAAATGCATTCAACACTTAAAAAAGGACAATAACCTATCTGACCTTGAATTTCTGTTGCTGCTCTTCGAAAACATCAATTGTACAAACCGAATCCGGGATACTCTTTTTGAATCACTTGAATTATTTGTGCAATGGTCATTGGATGAAGATTCACCTTCAAAAACTTTTGCACGATCGCTCAAGCGGAATTTGTTCTTTCATAAAAGTGCATTATACCGAAAGGTAAATTCGACAAGGTTAATTAATCAACCCATCGCAAAGAGCTCAATCCTTTCCTCAGCAGAAAAAAAACATTTGATTACAATTGCACGTGGAATATTGAGTATGTTTTTAAGGGAAACAGATCCGGTTACTTATGCAGACGCAGATAGAGTAGAGCTTTATGATATGAAACGCGGTATTGATGTTGCATTATATCCTATGATATCTGCGAGGCGCCTGTCGCTGGAAAGCTATATCGGTTATCAGTCATTTAAAAATCAAATACCTGTTGCATATGGTGGTGGCTGGATCTTTGAATACAGCTGTAAAATCGGGATTAACATTTTTGAAGCCTTTCGCGGTGGCGAATCTGCCTACCTATTTTCTCAGATCCTTAGATTATATCGCTGGCGATTTAATATTAAGCAATTCGTAATCGAACCTTATCAATTAGGAAAAAATAACCTGGAGGGGTTACAATCAGGTGCGTTTTGGTTTTACTATCGGTTGGGTTTTCTTCCTGAAAATGGTGAACTGAAATTACTCGCAGAAAAGGAGTTTATAAAAATAACTGAAATAAAAACCTATCGCTCATCAATAGAGGTAATGAAACGACTGGCAGATAGTAATATGATTTTAGATTTAGATCCAAATAATTCTTTTTTAAATCAGGATGTTTCTAAATGGAGTAACCTTATTACTTATATTATTAATACCTGCTTTAATGGTAATCGCCGGCAGGCAGAGGAATATTCAATGAAATTACTTATAGATAATTTGGATACAAAACCAGTTAATTGGAATAGGAGTGAACACTCACTTATGAAGAACTTAAGTGTATTATTAGCATCTGTTCCGCATCTTAATAAGTGGACATTAAAGGATAAACAAAAGCTTCTAAAGTGGCTACAAGCTAAAGAAAATGGTTCAGAAATGGAATCAATTCAGCTTTTTCAAAAGCATAAAATGCTGATTAATAGTTTACGAAACCTAATGGAAAATCCAGTAAAAGCGATTTCTTCTCATAGCGCAATGGTTTAATTTTTCAGCCGGCTTTGCTGTCAGGATTAAGCCGGTAGTCGCTGTAGTTTGGTTAGTTAACAGCATTAATAGACACATAAGTTTCAAGTGTCATTACTAAAGTGATTGCTACATTAGTTGCGGAAAAATATACCCCTGGCATATCATCTTAGAACATGGTTCCGGAATTTAGCAGATAATTTTTCTGAAATTAAATTAGTAACCATATGATTATCAATTTGTAGATCATTAATTGCTTTCTTTTCTTTATATCCACCCTAAGGAATTACAATTTAATGCGCGCGTATCGAAGCCGGATCTGGTTTTTGCAGGGATGCTGCCGGAGCAATTCGGAGGTGCAAACGGTGGACTTGCTGCTGCCATGCGGTATTTTTTACAAGCCTTTTGTTGCAAATAACGTTTCCCGATAAATATGATTTTTTAATGGATATTGCAACAGAGGAGTTCAGCCACCTGGAGATAGAAGGAGCCACTATTCAAATGTTGTTTCAAGGAATTAACGGTGATTTAAAGAATGCTGCAGAAAATTCGGAGATTATACAAATTACTGAATGGTAAAGCAGAGAAAGAAAACATGATTCATCAGGCCATGATTCAGCCTCAGATTTTTGTATCGAGTGGTGGTGCCCCTGCATTAACCAACAGCATGAGTTTACCCTGGAGTGCAGCGTATATTAATGGTGATGCAAATGGAGATTCCACCCTTGATCTTCGCTTGAATATTACTGCAGAATCACCTGCCAAAATTGTCTATGAATATTTGCTTCAGTTTACTGATGATCCTTTTTTAAAAAAAACATTACAGTTTCTTATGACGCGTGAAGTGGCTCACTTTCAAATGTTCGAAGCTGCATTAAATACAGCTCAGCCAAATTTTCCTCCCGGTATTTTGCAAGCCGATCCCAGATATAGCAATACCTATTTCAACATGTCAATGGTATTGCTGTAAGAGGTCCATGGAATAGAGGCGTGAGCAGCCAATTAGGTGAGGAATGGCAGTTTATCGAAGATCCGATTCAATATGTAATGGAAACTAATGGTTTGTTGAACTGTGAGCCAACCGGAACTGACCGCACATTTGAAACAGTGGATGAGGAAGAAAGTGAGATAAGTGAGGAGCGAAGCCAGGAAATTAAGAATGCTGCTCCAATGGGCCCGCAACAATGGAATGATACCGGTCCCGCTGTAGCGGAGGAAAATATTCAAACTGAACCCATAGAAATAGAAACCCAGGATCAAAAAATTCAGAGGAACAAGTAAAAAAGCCGGCAAGCGCAAATCATAATATAATGCACGAAGCAGCGGATCGGGTACAAATAGTTTACTACACCGATCCGCTTTGCTGTTGGAGCTGGGTACTTGAACCACAGTGGCGTAAATTTGCTTACCTGTATAAAGATTTTTTAAACTACCGCTATTGCATGGGCGGTATGGTTCCGGATTGGAAACATTATGATGATACCCTGAACTCTGTAAGTCGCCCTGCTCAGATGGGTCCTCTATGGATGCAGGCACATCACATTTCCGGTATGCCGCTTCGCGACCGCATCTGGATGGAAAATCCCCCAGCCTCTTCTTTTCGTGGATGTATAGCAGTGAAATGTGCGCAGATGCAGTCATCTTTAGCAGCCGAAAAATATTTGAGGGAACTTAGGGAAGCAATAATGATAAGGGGTTGGAATATTGCACAAAAAAAGGTGTTGCTCGATGTGGCGCGAATAGTAGCAAATAAAGATCCGCATGAATTTGATGTTCTTCGTTTCGAACAGGATTTATCCAATAATCAGGGAACCGATAATTTCCGTCAAGACCTTGCCGAAATCCGGAATCAGAATATTACCTGTTTTCCAACACTAACTTTCAAAAAAAGAAATTCTCCGGGTATTCTTATATATGGGTACCGTTCTTATTCCGTAATGGCAGATGCCATTAAAAACATGATCTCAGATGCTGTTATCCCGCAGAATATAAATGTACAGAACTATCAAATGTATTGGGGATCCTTAACGAACCGCGAAATTGAAGAAGTAACGTGTTGAACCTCGGTTTCCGAACTTAAGCATATTTCAATTTTCCGCACTCTTCTAAAAAAAGCTTAGCCTTTTTGTAATGCTTTTACAGATATGGAATGTCAGTGAATCAGAAATTACAATTGATTTAATTATTTTCGTCGCCAATTAAAAAGTAAGCATCATAAAAAGATAAGATGGCAGGAAAAAAAGAACTTGATTTCACCTATACCACTATTGATGAAATATTCCGCTTGAGTATTGGTGAAATGGGAGATTACAGCGGTGCCAAATACGATGGTGATTTTGCGTTGACTTTGGAGGAAGCACAAAGAGCAAAGCACGTTTTTATTGCAGATAGCTTAAACATTGGAAAGGGAAGTAAAGTGCTGGATATGGCTTGCGGATGGGGACCTTTTTCCAATTACATAACAAAGGAAAGAGGTGCAATAAGCATTGGATTAACCCTTTCTGAAGGGCAGGCCAAAGCGTGCAGAAATAATGGATTAAACGTGATCGTAAAAGATTGCCGGTATGTAAAGCCGGATGATTTCGGGCAATTTGATGCTATCGCCTGCATTGGAGGACTAGAGCATTTTTGTTCAGTGGAAGAATGGAAAGAAGGAAAACAGGAAAAAGTTTATAAAAAATTTTTTGAAACTGTCAATGACCTACTGCCTGTTGGGGGAAGATACTATATGCAGACAATGACGTTCAGCAAAAACATGCTTCCTTATGAATCAATTGATATTAATGCGCCAAAAGGGTCGCCGGCACATGTATTAGCCCTAATGATCAAAGAATTTCCGGGATCATGGCTTCCTTACGGCCCCGAAATGGTGATCAAAAATGCATCGCCTAAGTTTAAGTTAATCTCCCAAAGCAGTGGCCGGTTAGATTATATTGAAACAATAAAGCAATGGAGAAAAAAATTCAGGGAATTTGGTTTTAAAAAATATTTGCTATACTCTTCACTTATTCCAAAATATTTATCCAGCAGGGAATTCAGGCATCAGGCTGAAATTTTCAACGTAAGTCCTAATAAAGTATGCTTTGAGCAGGAAATAATGGACCATTATCGTTTAGTGTTTGAAAAAATTTAATGATGCATTTTTCTTAATGCTTTCCAAGTGACTTAGTACCTCTTAGGTAATTTAAACATATTGCATCAAATCCCGCCCCTTATTTGAATTCCTGAATTCATTGTGAAATTCCATTTATTCTTTCTCAACAAGTTCTTATACTGTTTCAATAACTTTCGCATGTTTCCTGCAATGCTTGTCTATTACGTTACCAAAAAAACAGATGAAATTCATAAAACTTAATTTTCTTTTTGCAATTACAGCTATACTTATGGTAGCTTCTGCGTGTAATTAAAATACGGATATTTGCAATCGCTTCAGCCGATCTAACTGTTCCTGGTGGAGGTGGTGATAACGATCAAGGCTTCATTCAAGGAATAGCTCCTGACACTTTTCGAATGATCAGCGGAAACAGCAACACTATTCTAGTAAGCTTTACCCAGCTGCCCCCGTCGGTGGCTGGATAAAAAATGACTAGCAGCGATGCTTCTGTACAGGTGCCTGCGACTTATTTTGTTTCCGAGGGCATTTCTGTTGTGCATCCTTCAATTACCAGCACGCCGATTCCTTCATTTAAAACGGTAATAATAACTATGAATTAGGAACAGGTTCCATGATTACGTCCATGAGCATGCTTCCGCGTACCTATATTTTTACATCACCTTCGTTGCAGTCGCCCAGTAACGGTGCCGGTTTTGGTCTTCAGTTACAAGTAAATTTACCTGGAGCAGTAATGCAAATGCTTATTATCATGATTTTGAAATAAGTGATAATTATGCTTTTAGCGGCACTCCGATAATCGAAGTATTGCTGAATGATCCTATTTATGCCACTAACTTTTTCAATGGTACTGGCACCAGATACTGGCGGGTTCGTTATATAGATGCCAGCGGAAACCCTGGTCCCTGGTCCGCAGCGCGCAGCATGGTAATTAAACCACAATAATCCTAAAGTATTAAAAAAATATAACCGGAAGTTGTTGTGAAGAACAACAATCTCCGGTTACGATAAAATTTAAATAACTATTTTTTATCAAGGCCTCTTCCGGTTTTATGCTGAAGCTCATCAATGCGTTTTGAAGCCTGAGCTTTAGTCAGGCCTTCATCAAAAGGCTCTTTTGCTTCATCTGACAATGTTTTAAGATAAGATTTCTGAGCACCTGTCATTGGTTGATCACCAGTAGTCCATTCATCAGGATCCTTTACAGTATTTGAACCCGTATTTGCATTTTCAGAGTTATCATTTGGATTTTTTGAAGAATCCCCATTATTAGTTTTTTCAGAGTTTTCCATGTTATTCATTTATAGTTTTAATATAATTTCGATAAACTGCCCCGTCAGACTGCAACCAATTCCTTCATTTTTCGCATCCTGTTATTATGGTCCAGGATTATTTTTCTCATACGAATAGATTTTGGAGTCACTTCTACATATTCATCCTCCTGGATAAACTCGAGTGCTTCTTCAAGAGAGAAATCAATTTTTGGAACAATTCGCACAGCTTCATCGGTACCGGAGGCCCGCATGTTTGAAAGTTTCTTTGTCTTTATAATGTTCACCACCAGGTCTCCAGGGCGTATATGCTCCCCAATAATTTGTCCGCCGTAAATCTCTTCACCCGGATTAATAAAAAATGATCCCCGGTCTTGTAGTGCATCAATCGAATAAGCCGTAGCCGTACCTTTTTCCAGGGCGAGCAGAACGCCGTTATTCCTACCTGGAATATTTCCTTTCCAGGGTTCAAAGGCTTTGAAACGGTGGGCCATTATGGCTTCGCCGGCAGTAGCTGTAAGCATATTGTTTCTTAAGCCCACCAAACCACGTGAAGGAATGTTAAATTCCAAATGCTGAATATCACCTTTAGGCTCCATAATCGTCATTTCTGCCTTTCGCATGGATACTAATTCAATCACCTTCCCCGAATATTCTGCAGGAACATTTACTGTGAGGATTTCAATTGGCTCACACTTTACCCCATCTATAGTTTTAATAATAACTTTCGGTTGACCAACCTGTATTTCATACCCTTCGCGCCGCATGGTTTCAATCAGAATAGACAAATGCAAAATACCGCGGCCATACACTAAAATGGAATCGGGGGAGTCAGTATCCTCCAGGCGAAGAGCCAGGTTTTTTTCTGTTTCCTTTTCCAAACGTTCCCGCACCCGCTGAGATGTTACCAGCTTTCCCTCCTTTCCAAAAAAAGGAGAGTTATTGATTGTAAAGAGCATGTTGATGGTAGGCTCATCAATTGAAATAGGTTTTAATCCTTCAGGGATCTCAAAGTCAGCAACGGTATCACCTATTTCAAAATCTTCTATGCCAAATATGGCGCAAATATCACCGGCATTCACTTGTTGTACCTTTAGCCTCCCTAATCCTTCAAAGGTGTACAATTCCTTTATACGAGACTTTTTAATATCCCCGTTCCTTTTAACAAGGCTCACCTGCATATTTTCCTTTAAGGTTCCACGCAAAATTCTTCCAATAGCAATTCGCCCTGTATAAGCAGAATAATCCAGCGAAGTGATCTGCATTTGGGGCGTGCCTTCCAGCGCCAGCGCAGCAGGAATATAATTGATAATGGTTTCAAATAAAGGGATCAGGTTTTCCGAAGGCTGCTTCCAGTCTTCACTCATCCACCCGTGTTTTGAAGAGCCGTACAGCGTCGGGAAATTTAATTGTTCCTCTGTTGCATTCAGGTTAAAAAACAATTCGAAAACCTGCTCATGAACTACATCAGGATGGCAGTTTGGCTTATCAACTTTATTAATTACTACAATTGCTTTTTTACCCAGCTCTAATGCTTTTTGTAATACAAAACGGGTTTGAGGCATAGGACCCTCAAATGCATCAACCAACAGCAATACACCGTCGGCCATATTTAATACCCGTTCCACTTCTCCTCCAAAATCCGCGTGGCCCGGAGTATCGATAATATTAATTTTTACATTGCCATATTGTATAGAAACATTTTTAGCAAGAATCGTGATGCCGCGTTCTCTTTCAAGTGGATTGCTATCAAGAATTAAGTCGCCAGTTTCCTGGTTTTCCCTAAAAAGATTTGATTGATGAAGAATCTTATCTACTAATGTTGTCTTTCCATGATCTACGTGAGCGATAATAGCAATATTGCGAATAAAGGTCATAAATGGCTTAAATTTCGAGCCGCAAAGGTAAGGTAATAAATCTGCACCGGAAAGGAAGAGTTTAAGGTATAAAATGCATCTCCTTGACTATTCAGATAAAATCAATATTTAATATTCTTAAGGCTTGAGGGCTTTTTAGATAATAATGCTGATACATCAGGCCGGTTGCGGATACGCTGCATTTGATTTACAATCCCTGGATAGCGTTTTTGTACGAATTTACTCATCGGTTTTACAGTGTAAACATGAGGATTTGGAAGACTTGCCGCAATCATGGCTGCCTCTGCTGTTGTAAGATTTTTGGCGCTGTGATTGAAAAAGGTTTCTGAGGCACATTCGATTCCGAATAGGGAGGGCCCCATTTCTGTAACATTCAGGTACAACTCAAGGATTCGCTCTTTACTATAAAGCAATTCGATCATAAATGTAAAATAGACCTCCATTCCTTTTCTAAACCAACCTCCGCCTTGCCATAAAAAGATGTTTTTAGCTGTTTGCTGGCTAATGGTACTTGCACCGTGAATGCGCGCAGGGTGGTTCTTGTTCCACGCCATTGCGTGGTGTATACTATTCCAGTCAAAACCATTATGTTCAGGAAATAACTGATCCTCGCTTGCTATTACAGCAAGTCTGCCATTAGGACTGACATCATAAAAATTTATATATTTAATTTTGTATTCATGACAGGTTATTAAATTGCTTATCTGAGTAATAGTGATGGGCGGATTGAACCATTTACAATACAGTAAGTAGATAATGTGGAAAAAGAAGATGAAGATCAGGATCGGTAAAATCCTTTTCCATAAAGTCATGAAAAGCATGGATTTTTCTATGCAGAATTAAGAGATAAAAGAATTGAGTTTTACAGCAGGAATTCGGTTTAAAATAAAATAGGCATAAATTATGATATAAGTGATGTAATAATTCTGCCCTTTAAGCAAACAACTCAATAAATTATTACTAAACTAAATCCTCAACAATGAAAAAACTTTTTTTAGTTGCAGTTATTGGCATATTTGCCATTGCTGCACAAGCACAAAACACTATGACCCCCAAATCCGATTCGATGCATAATCAATCTGGCAATATGCAGCATATGGACATGGATATGCAGCATATGCCCGATGGCGTTATGATGCATGATGATAAAATGATGATGTATAAGGGAGGAAAAACGATGGTCATGGACAAGGAAATGAAAATGAAAAGCGGACTGACCGTTATGACAGATGGATCTTATATGACTAAAGACGGAAAAAAAATGATGATGAAGAACGGGGAATTTATGGATATGACTGGCCACATTACAATGTGGGACAAAAATGGTATGAAAATGAATAATGATATGAAGATGAATAATGATAGCATGCATAAATAAAGAAACCACAATGAAAAGAGGCTGTCTCAAATGGGTCAGCCTCTTTTTTGCTTGCTATAATCTCGGATTGACTACAGTTCCAATTCAGGATGTTTTCTCTAGATCGAATTCTGAATCCAAAAAGTAAATTATTTTACACGAAACGTGAAAGTGATTGTTCCAAACTGTTCTTCAGCAGCGTTGGCGTCAGAGTTTACTTTAGTCTTCATTGCTGCATCTTCTGCAAGCTGATAAAGATAGGAATCTGTGGTAGTGGATCCCTTTTGAGTGGCTTTTGCAAATATTACACTTCCATCGCGATCAACTTTAATGTTTACCACAACCCTGCCGGTTTTCTGAGAATTATCAATAATGGTTGGGAAGATTATAATTTTACGGCCGCTCATACCTAATTGAGCGATACCGTTTCCGCCCGGCCCTCCGTTTCCAAGTCCGGGATTGCCACTATAATCAGTTCCGTTTACATTTCCGTTTGGTTTTCCCTGGTCGCCCATTTTACTGCCGGTCCCTTCACTTGTGCTATTGTTCGGTTTATTGCCAGGGTAAAGGGCTTTGGCTTTAGGCTGCTGTGGTGCTTCAACAGTTTGATTGGGGTTTTTCGACGATGTTGATTTAACCGGCGCAACTGATTTGTGTACCTCTTCTTTTTTAGCAATTACTGGTACATCCTCTTTGGTTTCTTCAGTTAATACATCATTCGATTTTTTTTGAGACTGCGTCTTCGATTCCGTATGCGAGGGTATGTTTAGCTGTGCCGCATTTCCCTCCGGCTGAACATTACCAATACCTTCATCTAACAAACCAATGTTTAAATAGACTCCTTGTTCTGAAAGAGGGGGAAAAGGCGGTTTTAATCCGAAGAAAAAATAAAAGATAAGCAGCAACATTGCATGCAAGGCAGCGGTAATCAATAAACTGCTCACCGTACTCTGCTGCTCTTTTCTCAAATTTTCTTTGTCGAAAGCAGGATTTATTTCTGCTTCGTGCTTAAGAAAGTTTGAGGAAGTAATCGTATTCAAGATTTGAGTGTTGTATTGAAATTTATCTAATCACATAAATAATTTGCGATCATTTTTTCTTATCTGTGGCTAAAACCATTTTAGCATGAAGCTTTGTTCCAATATCAATTACGTCCACCACATCCTGAATGGTAAGTAAGTTATCAACCCTTAATACAATGGTGGGTTCATTCATGGTAGCAAGTTTCTGAAATAAAACGCCTTCCAGGTCCGGAAATGCAACGGGTTTATCATCCACGGCATAGTTCATATTATGATCGACAGAAAGCGTTACCATTTTTTTTGCAATAGTTTGCTCACTGGTATTTGCTTTCGGCAAGGTTAATTTAATAACAGACGGGTTGATCATGGTAGACACAATCAGAAAAAACAGCATCAGCATAAACATAATATCATTCAGGGAAGAGGTAGAAACCTCTGCTCTAAGCCTGCTTACCCGGCGGAATCTCATGCGGTAGGTTCTTGTATAAGGTCAATGAAGTCAACTGCATTTGCTTCCAGCATATATGAAATCCGGTCAATCATACTGTTTAAGAGATTGAAGCATACAAAAGCAAAGATTCCAATAAGCAATCCTGTGGCAGATGTGATCATTTTTTCATACAATCCACCTGCAATTGAATCTATGCTGATTACTTTCTCCACTGAGATAGTATAAAAAATCTTTATTACCCCGGAAATGGTTCCTACAAAACCCATCATGGGAGCAATGCCGGCTATAATACCAAGCCAGTTCATGTTTTTTTCCAGCTTGTATATTTCCAGTCTTCCTTCACTTTCTACTGCTGATTCCACTTCTTTTATGGGCTTACCAATCCGCTTTATGCCTTTTCCCAGCAGCCTGGCAATAGGTGTATTTGTATTCTTGCAAAGCATTACTGCGGCTTCCATTTTTCCATTCATTAAATAATCGCGGATATTGGACATGAAATGCTGATCTATGGCAGATGCCCGCCGAATGGTGAGGAAGCGCTCGATCGCAAAAAATACGGCCAGTGCTGATAGAATAGCGAGTGGAATCATTACCCATCCACCCTTTAAAAGCAAATCCAGAAAAGTAAGTTGTTGTGCCGGAGCGGTATTGGCATAATTCATTGGCTGCTTCAGCGTATCACCAGCCATCTGTGTAATCTGCAAAAAAAGGGTCATTGATAAATTTTGCTGTTAAACGAAGTCATGTTGCGATTATTTTTCGCTTTAACGTATCTGTCTGCTTTAGGAATAACTGAAAGGACCGGCAATAATTATAAAAGGATTTTAAGTTTTGAGGTATCTAATATTTCAGCTATCATTATTTTGAATGTCAGAAACAATGCGATTGAACTTGTAAAAAACCCATTTTAAAGGTGCAGGTAAAATGGCCGCATCAGGTGCTGAAACTGTAATGTAAAACGATTGTCGTTACCCTTAATCGTTATCACTTCTTCCACAATCTTTTTCGGCACCTCAAATGAATAGACTGCAATTTCACGAAAGAAAAAGCTGGTAGGCTTATCCTTAATAACAATGCTTAATTGCTGGTATAAGTGAATTGCTTTTGCCATCCAGGTAAATTTTTCCGCTACATTTCCGGGTAGCAGAATGGCAAGTAATCCGGTACCCGGCTTTAACAGCTCTTTACTATGGTCGAGCAGTTCTTTAAAAGGGAGCCTGTCATTATGCCTGGCCACATTTACAGCAGGATTTGGAGACCGAAACTGATTCTCATAAAAGGGAGGATTGGTAATTACGAGGTCAAACTTATAAGGAGGGTTATATTTCTTAAAATCTTCATTTAGAATTTTTAAACGCTCTTTCCAGGGGGAATTCTGACAATTTTCAGTTGCCTGCTTATAGCTTTGTTCATCAATTTCAACACCTTCAATATCACATTGTGTTCTCTGTGCCAGTATTAATGATAATAGACCCGTGCCTGTTCCCACATCCAATATTTTTCCATAAACAGGTACAGGAATAGAAGCACCAAGTATACATGCATCCGTTGTAACTTTCATTGCACTGCGATCCTGATCAATGCGGAATTGCTTAAACTGAAAAAAAGAGTTAGACATAATTTCGGGGCGCTAAGATAATTCGGTTTCATTATGGATTCGCATATGAGAGAAAATTATTGAGACCTGATTCATTATGCTTTAGAATGTTAGAATCCTGCATGTAGAATTAACAAATTTTGGAAGACAGGACTATTGAATATGATTTAATCGCTCTCTAAACTGTCTTGCTTTCCGTCTGATTTCCTATAGTTTTGCAGGAATTCATGATCAGAATAGGAATACTTTTTGGAGGTGCCTCACGTGAGCGGGAAATATCTTTTGCGGGTGGAAGAACGGTTTACGATAACCTTAATAAAAACCTCTTCGAACCTATTCCTGTTTTTGTGGATTCCCTCGGTAATTTTATACTGCTTGAATGGAAATATCTTTATAAGGGAACAATAAGAGACTTTTACCCGCCTGTCAATAAGCGTCCGCAATCATCCTATCATTTTCAGGCTTATCTGGAATCCCTTGGGGCTCTTGACGGCGGGCAACTCGATGCGATAATTCACGAAGTAGGACAGAAAGTTTCTGTAGAGCAGTTAGGTGAAAAAATTGATTTTGCTTTTCTCGCATTGCATGGGTCTTTTGGAGAAGACGGGACTATACAAGGTCTTTTGGAATGGATGAATATTCCTTATTCGGGTTCCGGTATACTGTCTTCCTCGATTGGTATGGATAAGGTATTTCAAAAAAAGATGATGAAGTCAGCCGGTTGGAATACTGCTGATAGTATCATGGTTGAAAGAAATAGCTGGTTAGTCTCCGAAAATCAGCTATCTGTATATAAAAGATCCATAAAAAAAATTGGTTTTCCACTGGTGATACGGCCTGCCAATCAGGGGTCATCTATTGGGGTATCTATTATTGAAAAAGATGATTTTGAATTCTTTAGAAATGCAGTTGATAGAGCTTTCTTTATTAAATCTGTTTCGGCAGAAAAATGGAATATATTATCCCAGGAAGAAAAGCGGGAATGGGTACGGGCTACCTCAGAAATTAAAGATGGAACAGGAATTCCTTTTATAATAAACCACCAGAGAATTGACGATCCGGCAAAATTATTTGAATATTTAGAAAAGAGATTTACAGAATCGCAGGATCCCATTTTGCTGCAAAGCATTTATGAAGAGCAGCAGGTGCTGTTGGAAGAATTTATTGATGGCATTGAATTTTCCTGCATAGTAATTCGCAACATAGACGGGACTGCTGTTGCATTACCACCTACCGAGATAAAAAAAGGAAAAGAAGTATTTGACTACCGCTCAAAATACCTGGCTGGCATGACCCGGAAAGTAACGCCTGTTGACCTACCTGATGAGCTCATTGAAAAAATCAGAAAAAATTGTGAGCGACTGTTCAGGTTTTTTAATTTCCAGGTTTATGCTCGGATCGATGGATTTATCCGAAAGGATAATAAAGTATTTCTGAATGATCCGAATACTACATCTGGCATGCTGCCATCGTCTTTCTTTTTTCATCAGGCAGCAGAAATTGGACTAAATCCTTCGCAGTTTCTTACCTATATCATCCATACCTCTATAATTGAGCGTATTCAATCTCAGCCATACACAGAAAAATACAGAGCATTGCTGCGAATTTTAGATGAAAGCATAATTCAGCAGAAGAAGAAAGGGCAGGGAAAGAAAAAGATTGGAGTAATTCTGGGAGGATATTCCTCCGAAAGACATATTTCCGTAGAAAGCGGAAGAAATATTTACGAAAAGCTTGCATCCAGTAAGCAATATGAACCTGTTCCTATTTTCCTTTTGCAGAATTCCCATGATTTAGATGAAGCTGATTGTTTTTTTGAGCTTTACCAGATACCGGTCAATCTGTTGTTGAAAGATAATGCAGACGACATCCGGGATAAAATTCTTCACTTTAAAAAACATAAAGTCATTGAAAAAATTAAAAGGAAATGCAAAGCTCTAACATCTAAATACAGCTCGTCCTCCACTGTATTTGAACCCAAAAAAATTTCATTGGAAGAATTGGGCCAAAGTGTATCAGGTGTATTTATTGCACTTCATGGCAGGCCGGGAGAAGATGGGCATTTGCAAAGCTCACTTGAAAAGCTGGGTATTCCATACAATGGGTCTGGCATTGAAGCTTCTCAAATAACCATCAATAAGTACGAAACAAATGAGCTTCTGATAAAGCATGGTTTTCAGGTAGCCAAACATGCATTGTTTAATAAAGCAGACTGGGTTATGAATAAAAGCCAGTTCTATACTGACATTGAAAATAAATTTTTACAAACAGCTCCAAATTCTTCTTATCCGGTTATTTGCAAGCCGGTGGATGATGGCTGCAGTTCAGCAGTAAAAAAAATTAATTCCCGGGAAGAACTCGATAGTTTTTGCCAATTAATTTTTAGGGATCATCAGGAGTTACCTGCAAAATATGTGGATTCACTTCACATGAAACCCGGGGAAGAATTTCCTTTAAAGCAGCAGTTACTTGTAGAAGATCTGATTACCGCGAACGGAGCAAAAAAATTTTTGGAGATCACCTGCGGCATGGTTACTAAAATTAATGTGGATGGGGAATTGATCTTTGAAATTTTCGAACCATCTGAAGCATTGGCGGGGGACGCCATATTATCGCTTGAGGAAAAATTTTTAGCAGGTGAAGGACAAAATATTACCCCGGCCCGCTTTTCAAATGACCCTGCAGAAGATAAGCGTATTGCTGGAATGGTAAAGAATGAGATGGAACGTGCAGCAAAATTGCTGGGTATCGTTGGTTACTGCAGGATTGATGCTTTTGTAAGAATCTATGAACCAGGAACGGTAGAGACTATAATTATAGAAATAAATTCTCTTCCAGGCATGACGCCGGCGACCGTAATCTTTCACCAGGCCGCGCTTAATAATTACAAGCCGTTCGACTTTATAGACAAAATTTTAGAATTCAGCTTCAAACAAAAAAACCGTGGATAAGCGACCAGGCCTTTGGAAATTTATAAAAACCCGTACCTTCTTATTAAACATTCTGGGAGCTGGTGCATTTTATGTAAGCTTTAGTTTTTTGTTTGCTTTTGGCATTAAAGCTTATACCCGTCACGGTTCTGAAATCAATGTACCCAACCTTAAAGGATTATCAGTTAATGAAGCTTCTAAAAAAATTAACAAAGCGGACTTGCAGCTTAAAATAGTTGATTCCGTTTATGACAGCAGGAAACCATCTTTTTTGGTTATAGATCAGAAACCTGCACCAAATTCTAAGGTTAAAGAATCACGTACCATTTATATTACTGTTAATGCCAAAACGCCACCTCAGATCCGAATGCCGGATTTGAAAGATGCTTCTTTAAAACAAGCCACGATGATATTAGAAAGTTATGGAATGACAGTGGGCAAGCTTGTATATAAGCCAGACCTTGCCGGCAATGTTGTTCTTGAGCAGATGTACAATGGAAAGCCTATTGCATCAGGTGAGTTAGTGAAGAAGGGAGCAACTATTGACTTGGTTATTGGAGATGGCATGGGTGAAACATCTGTTGAAGTACCAAACCTTGTAGGCTTATCTCTTCGTGAAGCAGAATTCGTTGTAAAGGGATCTTCACTGAATATAGGTTCCATTATTACTGACAATACCATTAACGGCGATACGTTAGATGCCATCGTCTATCAGCAATCTCCCCCTGCCGATGAAAGCGCAAAGATTACCTTAAAGGGCGGAGATAAAATAGATGTATTTGTAACTTCTCTGAGTCACTTTAAAAAGGATCAATAGTTGAGTAATTCTGGTTTCAAACAATCATTTTAACAAATAGGAAGTAGAAGTATATGATACGAAAAATATTAAAGCAGCTGAGTTACCTGCTCCCTCTACTATTTTTCCTGCAGGGTTCGGCACAGGAAAAGTTATTGCCTTTGTACAATTACGATCTGTCGACTAGTTCAAGACCTCTTTCTAAATCAATAAACCGTGCTGTAGTTGGTCTTCCTTTTTTCGATGATTTTTCCTATGGTTATTACACCGTATTTCCTAACCCCGAATTATGGGAAGATCAGCAGGCTTATATAAATACCACATTTCCATTAAATCCTCCCTCGCTTGGTGTTGCAACACTTGATGGATTAAATCAATTTGGTAATCCATACGATACAGTCAGCTTCAATAATAACAGTGTGGGCCCGGCAGATACTCTTACCTCAGTACCCTTGCTTTTAGGAAGTATTTCTTCTGCGGATTCAGTTTATCTAAGTTTTCTTTTTGAGCCTGGAGGATTAGGAGATCCCCCAAATTCAGCAGACTATAATCTGGCGAATGGGTTCAGTGGGCTCGGCGATTCACTGGTCCTGGAATTCAGGGATAATGCAGGATTTTGGAGACACATCTGGGCAAAGGATGGAAAGCCGCTACAGGGAGATTTCCGGCCTGATCTTTTTCAGAATGTAATTATTGCTTTGCGCGACAGTTTTTTTTTCTATGATGGTTTTCAATTCCGCTTCCGGAATTATGCTACCCTGATTGGCAACTTTGACCAGTGGCATATTGATTATGTAAAACTGAATACTAACAGAAACAGGAATGATACCATTATACCGGATGTTGCTGTGCAATATGTACCTGCTTCGATACTTGCCAATTATCAGTCAATGCCATGGAATCAATTTCAAAACTATCAGTCATCTGAAAAAGCAAGTAGTGAAGTACTTGCAGTTCAAAATAATAACCCCATCCAGGAGAATACAAGTGCACAGTTCCTTGCGACAGAAATAAATACAAACACATTTATCTATTCTTCTACAGAGGTAAGTAAGAATCTACAGCCGCTTGCATCAACTACTTATAATCTTGAATCTTTTCCTATCCAGAATTTTGACGGTGATAGTATTGTAATCCAGTCTAAATATTGGCTGAGCCCAAATCCGAGCGGCAATGCTGTTCTGGTCAATGACACCGTTTCCCGTAACCAGGTTTTCTCCAACTATTTAGCGTATGATGATGGCTCTGCTGAATATCGTTATGAACTATCCGGTTCTCCTGCATTTCTGGCTCAGCAATACCACGTGAATCAACCTGATTCCATAAGTGCAATCGGCATCAACTTTCAGTACTCTACCATCGATTTGAGGCAGACGCTTATTTCGCTGATTATCTGGAAAAATATTTTTGATGATGATACTTTGTTTCGTGAAGACTTATTAAGAGCGGTTTATACGAATCAAACAGGCGGGTTTTCTTTATACAGACTTTCCAGGCCTGTTGCCGTTTCTGATACTTTTTATATCGGATGGCAACAGTCTGGTTTTACAAATGAAGTATCAATCGATGTGGGATTTGACAAGAATGATATTTCCAATAACCTTTTATTTATAAATGATGATGGCACTTGGAGGAATTCACTATTTCCAGGCACTGTGATGATGCGCCCGTACTTTGGTAATGACATTCCATTTGGTGTTGGGATTGATGAAACACATAAAGAGTATGCTGAATATAAAATATTCCCTAACCCTGTTAGTGACAAGCTCAGTATAATTAATACGGAGAATGCTCCTTTGGTAGCTGAAGTGATGGATTATTCAGGTAAGATACTGATCAGGGAAAAAGAAAATTCATCTTCTTTAGATGTTCATGCTCTTCTTCCAGGTTTTTATTTAATTAAAATAACGGATCTCAGAACGGGGGAAAGCACTGTAGAAAAATTTATTAAATCAAGTTACTGATGAAAGAAATTTCTGTTGAAGAATTGAAAGCCAGAAAAGAAAAGGGTGAACAGTTAAACCTGATTGATGTTCGTGAAACCTGGGAATTTGAAGAGTTCAATATAGGTGCGCAAAATGTCCCGTTGTCCACGTTTGTCAATCACCTGGAAGAGCTACAACCATTTAAAGAGAAAGAGGTAATCATTCAGTGCAAGATGGGCGGCCGCAGCAGCCAGGCTGCTATGATCCTGGACCAGATGGGTTTTACCGATGTGAAGCATGTAAAAGGAGGCCTGGATGAATGGAAGGCAAAATTCCCGGTTTAATAAAAAAGGTTATATTAAAACTTTTATCGGAGAGCTTTAATTTATTAATTTATTATCACCGTTCCAGAAGATGCCGGATTATTATATTGTAGTACTCTCCATTCATACAACGCTGCAGGAAGTGTTCTTACATTAAGCATTCTGTTCTTGAAGTAACGGTATAAATTTACTGAACCCACCATCTGTCCGAATTGATTGTATAGTTCAAAACTTGCATTATCTGTTATACTGTAGACAATATTGAGCCAATCATGAGCAGGATTGGGATTGATGTGATAAGAGCCTTTTGAAAAGATTTGATGATGAAGTATAAGTAGGTAATGCCAATCCGTGTTGGTCGAAGTTACATGCGCTATCCGGTAAGTTAGGGTTATTAATCACATCATAAAAGTTACTTCCTCCAAAAGGCGTCATATAAATTTTATTATCAGGGGCAAGCTGTTGAAAAGCAAAATATATTGTTACAGGTTTATCTAATTTATCATCATAAATTCCAACAGTACTCCTTGTTACAGTAAAATCTTTTTGAGTTATGTCATATTGATATAATCTGCGATAACTGTCTGCATATAAAAATTTGCTATTTGATGAAAAAGCGCATCCTATAGTAGCGTTGCCACCTCTGTCAGCCAGCGGAATGCTATCGTAGCGGTAATTAGTGAATAGGCCATTACAGCGATCAAAATCTAAAAGATGTACAAGGAAGGTGGATACTATAAATGCATAATGATTGCCATCCGGTGAAAATTGGGCTTCATCATTAACATCTACATCTACAACTTCTCCTGGTGTTATTTCGTCAAAAGGTTTAATAACCGGACCTATTTTTTGCATCTGAGGAGCGGAAACTCCTGATGGAGAAACTAATACAGTATAAAACTCATCACTATCGTATCTGCGAACGACAATCCACCAGTCTCTGCCGTTTGCGTGTTTACAAGCTGTAATCATTCCAAGCATCAAAGTATCTTCGATGGCATAAACATTTTTATAACCATTTACAATTGCGCCCAGGCCATTGTCCTTAGTAATATCGATTAAACTATAGCTTAGATGAAATGGTTGATAATCTGTATAACCAAATTCTATATTTTCAAACTTTTCACCTTTTTCGTAAAATAAGTAATATCTATTTGAATTACCCGGGTCTGAGATTGCAATGGCCGCTTGAGAGATTAATAAACCACCACTCGTATAAAAATCTGTTAAATAGCCCGGATTGAATTTTTTCCCATTAGCTATACTATCACCGATACTGTTCGCAATCCATTGACCATTTGTATAAAAAAGGATATTTCCAGTGGTATCACAAATAGATGCATTAGTCAGTTCGACCAATAATTTACGATCAATACTATTGACTTCAATAGATCCATGATTAAAGTCAAAGTAAACGTTTGGTACGTATGGCTGATAACCAATTTCCCAAATGTTAGCTCGGTTCTGGGCTGGGACATTGTTAACGGAGAAAATTATAAATGAGCAGAGGATAATCTTAGTGATCAAATTAGGACGGATTAAGGATGACATTTTATCTGTATCTCTTAAAAATGCTAATACTTAATGTACAATTGCTACTTCAGCGCCTTGAATTATCATTCGTCCTTGCTTTATGGCATACATATATATCCCTGTAGGAAGCGTTGCTACATTCAGCATGCGATTCTTGAAGTAAGGGTATAAGCTTATTGAACCCACCATCTGTCCGAATTGATTGTATAATTCGAGTTCTGCATTATCTTTTGTGCTGTAGACAATATTAAGCCAATCATGGGCAGGATTCGGACTGATGTGATAAAAGTCTTTAGAAAAGTTTTGATGGTGAAGTATGCCATCTGCTATGTCAACATAGACAGTAACCGTATCTATTCGGACATTACAACTGCTTAGGGTACCGGTGTCGGTAATAGATAAGTAGTAAGTAGTGGTGCTATAGGGTAAGGCAATTGGTTGTGAAATTGTTGTATCACTCAGTGAACTATCTGATTTCCACTGATATTTGACACCTACAACTGTTGGAATACCAAGTTGAACACTTTGACCTTTAATTATTGTGGTATCGTTACCTGCATCTGCTGTGTAACTTGCAAGAGGACAAAGGTCATAGTTGGGGAAATTAGTTATGTTACTTGAATATATAGGAAGAGGTAAACCATTTTGTAAAAAATTAGCGTTGCTGTCAGGATGATCAGGTTCGTCAATAACATCATACGATGTATTACCGTTCCACGGGCTCATGTAAATTTTATTATCCGGAGCAATTTGTTGGAAAGCAAATAAAGTTTCAAATGAAATATGGGAACTATCTAAAGAATAATCATACCTGGCTATATCATCTCTTGCATCAGTTAACCTTGTATTTGCTAGGTTGTACTGAAACAAATGCCAATAGGTACTTACATACAGATATTTACTACTCGGTGAAAAGCTGCAACCAAGAGGTGAATTATCATATTGTTCTAATAGGGGCAGACTATCCTCTCTGAAATTAGAAAATAATCCGGTGCATCTGTCAAAATCAAATAGTCGGACATGATAACCTACTTCTACAAAAACATAATAATTACCATTAGGTGAAAATGCTGCTTCACCCGTATTATCCGTTTCAAAATATTCATCAAGGACTTTATCCAATGGCTTAATTAAAGGCCCGACTTTTTGTTTATTGGCATTGGATACACCGTTAGAATCAATTAAAAAAGTATAAAATTGATCACTGTTATATTTGTGTACAGCAATCCACCAATCTCTTCCATTGGCGTGCTTACATGCAGTGATCATACCGTAGAGTAAAGTGTCATTTACTGCATGCATATTTTTTTTGTCTTTTATAATTCCACCATTCCCATTGTCAAGAGTGATATCAATAACACTATAGCTTAAATAAAATGGCTGATAATCGGTAAAGCCATATTGCTGATTATTAAAACTTTCAGCCGTCTCATAAAATAGATAATAACGATTCGAATTTCCTGGATCAGGCAAAGCAATAGCTCCCTGTGACATTCCATTGCCACCTTCCCCACCATAATACACATCCGTTAAATATCCTGAATTAAACTTATTGCAATTCTTCAGACTATCTCCCTTCCTGTTGGCAATCCATTGACCGTTGGTATAAAACAAAATGTTCCCCTCTGTATCACAAATAGAGGAATTAGTAATAAAAAAGACGAGTTTTCTAATAACACTAAAAGTATCAGCGTATCCAAGATTAAAATCAATTCCGCAGTTAGGGCCATAATTTTGATACGATAACTCCCATATGTTTGCACGGTTTTGAGCCAATAGACTTGTGCCGGAGCAAATAATAAACAACCAGATAATTATATTTCGTATCATCTGATAATTATTAATTTACTTCTCCACTTTGGAAGATTGTTATCACTTAAATACATAGTATAAAATCCCGGTAGTAAACTTGAAATATCAATTTCTCTCTTTCCATATGTCCCATAAATATCAATATCCATAATAATTTTACCGCTTAAGTTAGTTATATAAAATTGATATTCCTTATCCAAGGGCAATGAGTAATCGAGAAAAAACATTTTATCTGAAGGATTGGGGTAAACATTCATAGATACTTCGGTTTTATCTATAGAAGCATTTTTGATTTGCTGAATTGAATTACATGTTTGGTTATCATTATAAATCATCGAATCATTCATCAACTCATACATACCGCGAGCCAAATAAACGGCATTGCCTCCTATGAACGGACATTGATTAGCAATTTCTAATATGTCCCTTGTCTGTGCTTCGGTAAATGTATCAAGGCCAATAGCGATTGTAGCTAAATAAATTTCATCAATAGTTTTTTCATTACTCTCTAATTGACGTTGTGTAATGATTTCATTTAAAATATTTAAAGCCTTATTTTTATTATTATCCATTGAATCAGCCCAATCAATTTCTTTAAACTGAATCACAGAACCAATCAAATTATCGACTTGGCTAAAAAGACCAATATTATTGCTTTGAATGGTATCATTAAATATTTGTAATGAAGGTATTGTATCTTCTAATATGGTATCACCTATAGTTGTTTCATATAAATTCTGCTTTTCATACCAAATCATTGCATCGTTACTTGGAAAAATTGAATCGACTGCAGTTATAATTTGTGCTACTTCAGTAGAATCAATAACATTATTCGATGAATCCGAATCTGAAGATGCATCCCTCATTTGAGCCATAGGTTCATTTGGACAAATCGGTCCACAATCAAATTCCTTAATACCAGACGCAGTATTTCTTACAATTTTTTCAGAGCTTGTGTTGCTTCCTGAAGATTTTGCATAATATATATCAGTGCTGTTTAAAAATTCAAAATTTATAATGGGAGGAAATGCTAAAACGTTTCTGTACAAAGCAAAACCACTATTAGCAAACACCCCACTTCCCGTTCCGATATATTGGTTACCAGGTGCAATACCTTGATTGTCAACTTTTTGATCACTAATTACTCCTTCAGTAGAATTAATAAGCCCTACAGATATTCCTTGATCATGATATTTTAGAATATTTCCTTTTATAAATGATCCGGTACATGTCCCTAAAAATTCTAAACCAAAAGCTTCATTATCTGTTGTATTGCAATTAATAATGTTATCGACGGCATTACTAAATGATATTCCTCTTTCACTAGTATAACCGCTTGATGATGAATGTGAGCTTCCTGAAATATTATTGCACTGAACAGTTGCTGAGTTTACATTACTACAACTTATACCATAATAGCCATCAGAAGCCTGAGAAGATAATTGAAGATTAACGGTATTACTATTAATTAAAATAGATTTAGCATTTAGAAATTGCATTCCATATTGTTGACTATTAACTGTTATAGTGTTCCCTGTAAACTGAGCAGCTAATGAAGATGTTTTAGAGTAAGTATAGTAAATCCCATATTTACCGCTTGAAGAGCCGGAATTAATAAGAGCAATAGAATTACTTGATACATCTATGGGTGGAGATCCTGAAAAAACATTATTATTGTTTAGTGTAATTCCATTGGTCGCATCCGTTATATCATTACTTAGTATCGAAAATGGAAATGTAGCGTTTTTGAAGGTTATCGGTTTATCGTCATGAGTAAAAGTATTTTTGTTGATGCTCCCACCTAAACCTTTGGTACCATTTCCACCACTACCATCAACATACACACCATAATATTTTCCCGTTTTAAAGAGGTTTTTATTAGCTCCTGATCCATCACCAACATTTATTGTATATGAACTTGTACCTGATCCCAATATTCCATATGTCGCATAGGCTGAATTTCCATTATCATTTTTAGAAAAATTCTGAAAAGTATTTTTAAGGATAGTGGCATTTGTATGGTCTAAATAAAGACCATAATCAGCATTGTCAAATGTATTTCCAGTTGTGCTATTTCCAATACTCAAACTGGATAAGCCAACAGCTTTGATATATATACTAGTTCGTTTAGTATTATTTGGAGGCAAAAGATTGTAATTCGCATCGTCCTTAAAGGTACACCCCGTAATTTGAGAGATTTGGGATGATGAGCTTCCCAGGCTTACCGCAATATAATTATTATTAAAGATAGTGCTTTGAATTTTAAAGGTGGAACTTTTATTATCACTTAAGTCAATTCCAGTAATAGCATTTTCAATATGTGTGTTATTGCTGGTTACAATTTTTGAACCTGAATTTGCAGGTCCGCTTTTAATACCGTTCCACATATTTGAGGGATCACAATTGGTAAAGGTGGTTCCATTTAACGTTAAGGTATATCCATTTAAATCAACTTCAGCCCCACTTGCAAAAGTTACATTACTGCAATTTGTAAAAGTAAAATTCTCATTCAGAGTAAAGGTACCATTGATGGATATCTGTTTACTTTCATTGCTAAGAGTATGAGTAGTTGTATTGATATTATTTTGCTCGCTTGTTCCCGCTAAAAATCCTTCAAATGATGAAGCGGTAACATCTAAAAATGTTAATCCTACCGGTGAGTTACAACAGTTGTTAAGTGTCGAAGGTAAATGAGTAACCTTTGCTGTTGCCCAATCAGGTGTTGTGACTGTACAAGTTGAACCATCACTATTATTTTTTATAATTTGAACTCTGTAAACACCATCTGTAGTTGGTGATACAGAAATTGATGTCTGACCATTTAGTTTTGCACCATTAACATACCATTGAATTGAGTAACCGTTTCCAGGATTATTTATCATTAGATCCGCATTGTAACCATAACAATATTGTAAATTACCGGGAGTTGTAATATTAGCTGAAGGTGGATTTGAACACCCATCGGTAAATTTGGCGACGAAATAATCATATTCTTCACAGAGAGCTGCATCGCCTGAATAATTAGGACCATCAAGTGCCGTTTGTTGAAATCCAGAAGTAGCTATACCATTGTTACTATTAGTCTCAGATGAAATATAAATATCACCATTATTATGATTTACTGCTAGAACACCATTATACCAATCGGCTGCTTGGACCTCAGAAGTACCTTCATCGTTACTTCCCCCAAAGTAGGTACAATACAATAAATTTTGGGCATTTTTATCGAATATTGCGAAACAATAGTCACCACCAGTGTTAGGGTCACATTTTCCTCCAAACATTGGTTGATATGTAGTTGCAGCATTGACTATTGGCAGAGTATTACTTTTTGTATAGGACCCAACATAAATTTTAGTTCCTAAAGGATTAACATCCAATGCCCGTAATTGATCGCTTCCGGGGCCTCCAAAAGTAGTACCCCATTGTCTCACGCCATTAGAATTAAATTTCGCAATAAAACCATCTTGCCCTCCTGACGTGGTTAAAATATATGCACCCTTCTTCAGGGGAAAAAGTGAAATTTACTTGTGAACAAGTTACAGCAGATTGACATGAGATACGATCAGGACTGGAAGCATCACAGGTAGATACAGTATGACCTGCAATATAAACGTACCCTGCATCATCTACTTTAATTGCTCGCCCTCGCTCATTGCCTGGGCCGCCGTAAAAGGAACGCCAATTAACTTTGCCATCGGCACTGTTCCACGAAATTAGCATTGCGTCTATATCACTTTCGTTATCTGCACCTGTGCATGAATTATCATCAAATTTACAGACCTGATATACACCTTCAGATTTTCCTGCCAAAGGTTCATCATCTGCATTACATCCGACCGAGCCAACCATGTAAACTGTAATTCCATCTTTACTTACTGCCACAGTGTGTCCTCTTTCCCTAGCGCCTGTGGTACCAAAATAAGAACCCCACACCTGAGCAAGATTACTTGCATTCAATAGCTCCATCATAATATCTCCTGCACAGGCATCAGTTGTCCCCCCATTGTCACAGTTTGTTGGATTACCACTATAGGTTAGTTGCTGCGCTGACCCAAAAGGGATATTGCTAGTACTTTCTGAACTTTCAGATTTCCCTGTAAGAGCTAATTTAACTATGCCGTCGCGGGGATCGAGAAAGGAAGTAATGCCAAGAAAATAATCATCCTTGCTACCACCAATATATGTGCAAGCATCAAGAGCAGTACCATTTTTATTGAATGCCGCAACTATACCATCATTTGAAGAACCCGCAGCGTTATGTAAATTTGTACCATCAGTCGAAGGAAGACCTACACTGTTCGATTTTCCCGCCATATATATTTCATTCGTTAAAGGATTTGTACAAACCGAATATCCTTTTTCAGCATTGACTCCGCCGAAATAAGTTACAAAAATAGGTGTGTTATCTGCTTTATATTTTGCAACGAAAGCATCGTCATCAACTATTTCTCCACAGCTATTGTCATTTGGGTTTAGCGAAAGACTATTAAAACATTGATCATATGAGATAGTGGAAGCAAAGTTATTTTTTGACGTAGTTCTCCCTGAGATTATTATATAATCCGAGCCATCAGCTTTATCATGATCTACAACTATTTCATCAGGTAAATCATTTTTGCTACTCATATTTGCACCTGCAGAATGATAAAAGCTGTAAGCTATTTCAGGGTCAATTATATAATCAAGCTTTTCCTTTAATTTTGAATGCTTAAACGACAAAATATTGTTTTTCAGTTCATAGCTTATTTCGGATTTAATCTGCACTTTATTTTCAAAAATGATTGGTTTCGATTCCTGAATAAATCCTAACTCTTCACCTAGAGTTAATGTTCCGTTTAGATTAACGAACATTTCTTTAGCACCGGAATATTCCAACTCTATATCATTTGCATTACCATGAGGATGAATGATCCACTCATATTCCGGCCTTATTTCCCCTTTTTCATTCTCTTTAAATGTAAACAGCAAATCTAAGTGATCGTATACGTTGTGATATGTCACTTGATTAAATAAGTGCACATTGCCGACACTTATATATTCAGTGAAATAATTGTAATAAAACGGAAGTTGATCTTTAGCATCTACCGTTATATTTTTATTTGCCTTAACAAAATTGACATTTGTTATCGAAGACATTCTTTTTAGTAAAGGATCAGGGTTATCCTCGTCATCATTATCTAAATCGGTACTGGGATCGCCTGCTTCACTAAAGTTACCATTGTTTGATTTGATATTAGTGAATTGGTAGGTAAAGCCGTTGGCTCTTAGAATTAAACTGAAACCCTTATCATAAAATATATAGAGTACATCGTTTCGCTGATGACGGTTCTCATCAATTATTTGTCCCTTGTTTTCAATATAACCCTTGGGTATAGGTGGGGCCTTTTGAACATCACCCGCAATACCATTTAAGGTAAGAAGTGAAAATAATAAATACAATGGTTGTAAAAGAGATTGAATTTTCATAGATAAAAGAATGTATGGTGAATTTATAAAATAGGTAGTGTGCCTCTATTTAAATGTGTAATCGAACTTTTTTATAGATGAGTTACAAATAATGAAATCACATAGACCCTAATAACTCACAAGATAAACGAATAGTAATTACATGTATACTTTTAAAAGATAAATTTTAAAATATACTAATGCGTGATATTGGTTAACAAGATGATTGGGATTAAAAGATATTTTGCTCCACCGCATTTCCCCTCGCGAGTAGACAACACGGTGGGTTATAACATCCGCCTTTTCCTTCGAGATACACGACAGAGAAGTAATGTTTTTTATAAGGTATTTATTTAAGGATTTCTTTTCTGATTAAAATTTTTTAATACTTACATCATCTATCCATATATCAGAGCCTGTTATATGAAAAAAGATTCCTGATGTTAAAGTTTCATCGGGAGAGAAGTTGAAGATGAAGCTCGCCTGCTGCCACTGTAAATACTGTTCCCTGATATTGTTATTTGAGAACCTTAATATATCGTAGTCTGGATATTTTATAAAGCATTCAAGGGAGGTAGTATCTGATGGACCGGCAATTTTATAATAGAAGGTTACTCTGTACTCTGCATTGCACATATTTCTAAATTGTATAAAGGATTCGAAAGAACCAAAGCTATCGCAATTGTGCACGTGCAAACATTTTGATCCATTATAGCTGGAATCTGAAATCTTAGTGATAGACCCATTTACACAAGTATCTGAATTGAAGGCTTCGGGGCATTCCAAATCATCAAAATCTCTGCAAAGTGCATATGGATACAGAAGCATGCAATCATTATGATATTGACAGCTCAGGCAGTTAATGCCCCCGTTTTTGCTGCAGCTGGAAATCAGGGCGCATGAAAACAGGAACAGAAAAAGCAACAAATGAAGTGGATAAGCGCATTTCATAGATAACTAAAATTAGCTTTATTTTTGAAAGGACAGATGCCGGTGAAACGAAATTTTATTATTGCACTTTTATTTGGCTGTTGCCTGTTTGTTCTTCTTTACTGTAATACCATTCCTGAAAAAAAAGCTTCCCAGCCGTTACTGTATAAGAACTGGAGTGATACGGTTCACTATGTCGGAATGCAGACTTGCCGTACCTGTCATGAAAATATCTATAATACTTTTATTCAGACAGGAATGGGGCAATCGTGGGATCATGCTACAAAAAATAAGTCGTCGGCTAAATTTGACCAGCATGCTTATGTGTATGATCCATATAAGAATTTCTGGTATCATCCATATTGGAAAAATGATTCCCTGTATATAATGGAATATCGGTTGAGTGGCAGGGACACTACTTATCGCCGCGTTCAAAAGATATCTTATATAGTAGGCTCAGGTCAGCATACAAATTCACACATCTGGACGGAGAATGGATATCTGTACCAGGCGCCTATAACCTTTTATACACAAAAAGGAATCTGGGATTTGCCGCCCGGTTTTGACCAGGGTATGAACACACGTTTCAGCAGGATTATCAGTGTTGAATGTATGAACTGCCACAACATGTACCCGCGATTTGATTCCACTTCGGAAAACAAATTCATCAGTGTAAAAACAGGAATCGAATGTGAGCGTTGTCACGGTGCGGGAGGCGAACATGTGCGGGAGAAACTACAAGGGATCATAGTTGATACCTCAAAAGAAATCGATTATTCAATAGTTAATCCCGGGAAACTTTCACGCGATTTACAGGTTGAGCTTTGTCAGAGATGTCACTTGCAGGGTATAACAGTTTTAAACGAGGGTAAAAGCTATTTTGATTTTCACCCTGGTATGCCATTGAATACTGTAATGAATGTTTTTATGCCAAGATACGAAGGAGGGCAGGAAAAATTTATTATGGCATCGCATGCGGACCGCATGAAGCAAAGTAGGTGTTATCTTAATTCAAATATGACTTGTTTAACCTGTCATAATCCGCACGTTAGTGTAAAATTTACAAGTAACGACCGTTTTAATAATGCTTGTCAATCATGTCATTCCGGTAATGCTTCTACAGAATGCACACTTCCTATTTCGCAAAGAATTAAGGAGAACAATAATTGTTTTAAATGTCACATGCCTGTTTCAGAAACAATCGACATTCCTAATGTAACGGTTCATGATCACAGGATTCAGATTCCACTTTCAAAAAAAGCTAAAAATGAGATTCTAAGATTTGTAGGCCTGGAATGTCTGACAACCAAAAAGCCATCTCTGTTATTGCTTGCACAGGGATACCTTGAAACTTATGAAGCATTTTCTCCCCAACCGTTTTTATTGGATTCGGCAGATAAATTTTTAAGTCAGATGCCGGATAAGGACAATTTTTCCTACCGCCAGGAAATGATACGCTACTTTTTTTTAAAGAATAATTATGACCAGGTTGTAGCTCATTCACTGGGGCTCGAGCCGGATAAAATTCCTGATGCCTGGACCTGTTACAGGATAGGTGAGGGGTATTTTCAGTCAGGGGACCTTAAAAATGCACTTGCATTTTATAAACATGCAGCTGAGATTAAATCCAGTAATCCTGAATTTATGAATAAGCTGGGGACAACACTTACAGCTTTAAACAGGATTGACGAAGCCGGGGAAGTGTTTTATAAAATAACCCAGGAAAATGCTGCTTATGCTCCGGCACTTTCTAACCTTGGCTATGTTTATTTGCTGAAAGGAGATTTACAATATGCTGGTTCCTTATTTGATAAAGCCCTTGCAATCGACCCTGACTATACCCAGGCAATTTTAAATAAGATAGCATTGGCTCTTCGACTGCAAAAAAACGAGGATGCAAAGCAGCTCGCTCAACGCCTTTTGAAAATCGAGCCTGATAACGAAAAAGCAAAAACGGTGATAAAGCAGTTATCACTATAGAAGGTAAAAAGCTGCTCAGATTTAAAAGGATGGCAAAAAAAAAGAAACAAGGAAGAGTAACGAAATACGTAATTGCTTTTGGATCTGTTATTCTTTTGTTTCTATTGATTATTGGGTTTTCTTTTTACAAAAAAATCTATGCTCCCAATGTATCTTTTTCAAACGATAAAAAATATTTGTTCATCCCCAGCGGGTCCCGCTATGATGATCTGATCAGGATTTTGACGACCAAAAAAATAGTACGTTGTGTAGAAAATTTTAAATGGGTTTCGGCTCAAATGAACCTGGATAATAACGTACATCCCGGCCGTTATAAACTACAGCCATACATGAGTAATTACGACCTGGTACTTTTGCTTCGAAGCGGTAAGCAGGAACCTGTTAAGCTGGTGATCAATAAATTCCGCACGAAGCAGGATTTGGCAAGTTTTGTTTCTCATCAACTGGAGACGGATTCAGCAACACTGATATATGCATTGAAGGATGAAGTATACTTAAGAAAGTTCGGATTAAAGCCGGAAACCGCGATGGCTTTATTTATTCCAAACACCTATGAATTTTTTTGGAATGTTAATGCCGAACAGTTTATGGATCGCATGAAGAAAGAGAACGATCATTTCTGGAATGCAGCACGTAAAGAAGAAGCAGTTAAGATTGGATTGAATCCTGTTCAGGTTATTATTCTCGCATCTATCGTGGAAGAGGAATCAAATTACAATCCTGAAAAAGGGATTATAGCTGGTGTTTATATTAATCGTTTAAGAAAAGATATGATTCTCCAGGCAGATCCAACAGTAAAATTCGCAGTCGGTAATTTTTCACTTAAAAGGGTTTTAAATATGCACACCCGGTTTGAGTCTCCTTACAATACCTATTTACATAAGGGGTTGCCACCGGGGCCAATATGTACGCCTTCAGTTGCTTCTATTGATGCTGTGCTACATTCAGTAGCGTCTGATTATTTATATTTTTGTGCCAATCCCGATAAGCCAGGAACTCATGTATTTTCAAAAACATACGCTGAGCAGGAATTAAATGCAATGCGTTATCAGCGATGGCTAAATCAGCGGGGAATCTGATGGATATTATTAACCTTTCAAACTTTAACTTTTCAAACCTCCAACATTAAACCTCATGTATGCTCATGAAATAGAAATCCGGGTTCGGTATGGAGAAACAGACATGATGGGATATCTCTATTATGGGTATTATTCATTCTACTATGAACAGGCACGCGTAGACACGATGCGAAGCCTGGGTATTCCATATAAACAAATGGAAGCCATGGGTTATTTATTACCTGTTTCAGACATGCATATTAAGTTTTTGAAGCCAGCCTACTATGATGATATAGTAAGGATAAAAACCATAATTAAAAATATTCCTGTGGTGAGGCATATTTTTCATTATGAGATGTATAACCACAATTCTGAGCTGATAAATACAGCCGAAACAACGTTGGTGTATCTTAATAAAGAAACACGTAAACCGATTGCCTGTCCTCAATTTATTCTTGATCTTCTGAACCCATATTTTAAAGAGAAGTGACAAAGGCAGGAAAATATTTAAGGGAATACTCCGGCTGGAATGCCATGTTAAATTTTTCCAGGATTAAAAAATTTCCTGGTCACAGCAATCTTTCACTTCACGATGTACTTTCTTTTTTAGTGCTGGAAATACAACGCGACTCCATTCTTACACGCGCATCAGCCATATCTTTTAACTTTTTTGTTTCCCTGTTTCCATCAATTCTCGTTCTGTTTACGCTGATTCCATACCTGCCCATTCCTTCATTTCAGGCCACCATGCTTACTACTTTGAAAAACGTATTGCCGAATGATGTTTTCGGTATGCTGCAGGAAACCATTCACGATATTGTAACACGCCATCAGGGAGGCTTGCTTTCTGCCAGCTTAATTCTTGCTATGTACTATTCTACAAGAGGAGTGATCAGTATTATGACTTCTTTTGATAAGGCGCTTCCTACATTCAGAAGGAGAAAATTTTTAGAGAATCTTTTTGTGTCTTTTAAAATTACCGGCCTGCTTTTTCTTTTACTGGTAATATCCATTTTGCTTTTTTTAGGAGGTGAATTGCTTATTCATACTGTTATGAAAATATTACACATTGAAAACAGCACTTCCTATTTCAGCCTATCTGTTATCAGGTGGATTACTTTACTGCTTATTTTTTATTTCTCCATTTCACTTATCTATTATTACGGACCTGCTATGCATAAACGGTGGCGTTTCTTTACGCCAGGTTCTACGCTTGCTACTATATTATCTGTTCTGGTATCTATACTTTTTTCATTCATTATCAACCAGTTCGGGCAATACAACAAACTATATGGTTCATTAGGAACCATTGTGGTATTGCTGCTTTGGATTTATTACAATTCACTCAGCCTGTTGCTTGGTTTCGAGCTGAATGCCAGTATTGAAATGAACAAGCACCGTGTTGCAGAAGGATTAAAACAGGTGAAAGTGGTTTGAAAGGAATTTCTTATGGCTGTAAAGAGAAGTTCTGTGCTTAATACATAATGATCTTTCAACTGATCTAATTATTATTTTATGTTGTCTTGTTTTGCCAGTTCCAAAACCTGGAATGAATAGGGGAAAGGATTTTTTTCGTCGGCCTCATGGGGATCTTCCCGGGTAATCACCCAATCGTCTCTAAGTATTGGAAAAAAGGTGTCTCCCTGGAAATTATGAAAAATGCGGGTCAGGTATATTTTATCCGCCCACACCAAAGACTGCCGGATAATTTCTCCACCGCCGATAATAAAGCACTCTGTTTCCAGGTTTTTTTCAGAGAATTCAATAGCGGATTTTATATCGTGGCACACAATGCATCCTTCAGCTTTAAAATCAGGCTGACGTGTAATAATAACATTTGTTCTTTTAGGCAAGGCCTTGCCTAAGGAATCGAATGTGGATCGGCCCATCAGGATATGATGTCCGAGGGTGGTTTGCATAAAATATTTCATGTCTGCTGGCAAATGCCATGGCAGCTTATTGTTATTCCCGATTACGTTATTTTGAGATACGGCAGCAATAATCGATATTATCATACTGCTATCGGGGCTTTTATAGAGGGATGTGGCAAATAGTTAATCAATTCAAAGTCTTCAAACCTGAATGAAAAAATGGAGGAAACATCCGGGTTTATTTTCATCTCGGGCAGAGGTCTGATATCTCTGCTCAGTTGCAGGTTTGCCTGTTCAAGGTGGTTAACATATAAATGAGCATCTCCCAATGTGTGAATAAAATCGCCTGGCATTAAGCCGCATACCCTGGCAATCATTTCCGTAAGTAAAGCATAGGAAGCAATATTAAAAGGCACACCAAGGAATATGTCAGCACTTCGCTGGTACAGCTGACAGGAAAGCTTTCCTTCTGCTACATAAAACTGAAACAAAGCATGGCACGGCGGTAAAGCCATTTCTTCAATTTCGCCCACATTCCATGCACTTACAAGTAAGCGCCGTGAGTCGGGATTTTGTTTTATTTCCGAGATTACATTTGAAATCTGATCTACTTCTGTTCCGTCTTTTCTTAACCACGAGCGCCATTGCTTGCCATAAACCGGTCCTAATTCCCCATGCTCATCTGCCCATTCATTCCATATGCTTACACCGTGATCCTGCAGGTAGGCAATATTTGTTGATCCCTGGAGAAACCATAGCAATTCATAAATTATAGATTTAACGTGCAGCTTTTTAGTTGTTAACAAAGGGAATCCTCTTGAAAGATCAAATCGCATCTGATATCCAAAGACACTTACCGTACCGGTACCCGTCCGGTCTTGTTTTTTAACACCCTTTTCCAAAACATGTTTTAGTAAATCGTGGTATTGTTTCATAGATCAGATAGCAATTCGCAAACTCAAAAAAAGCTTCATTAAAAATTTCTTAGCAATGAATTTAATTTAAAGAAAATTTGGAACACGTACAGCATGTATTATACATATTTTCTCCTTTTTAATTCTTTTTTTATAAGCATTAATTCCCTGCTGCTCATTCCGCCTACCGATGTATTTTCCTGGGCGCGCCGCATAAGATAAGGAACTACTTCTTTCACAGGGCCGTAAGGAACATATTTTGAAACATTGTAACCTGCATGAGCTAAATTAAAAGTCATATTATCACTCATGCCATAAAGCTGGGAGAAGAAAAGGTGAGGATGGTCGGGAGAAAGGTTTTTTTGCCCGGCAATATTCACTGCTGCTAAAGCACTCTCTTCATTGTGAGAGGCAACACAAAAGCTGAGGTGATCAATATGTTCAAAGCAAAATTCTACCGCAGCATTATAATCGCGGTCTGAATCCTCTTTTTTCGATTGAACAGGTGATGCATAATTTTTTTCATGTGCGCGTTTACGTTCTTTTTCCATGTAAGCACCGCGTACCAGTTTCACTGCAAGAATAAATTTTCCATTTTTAGATGTTTCAAATGATTTCCTTAAAAAATCCAACCTGTCAATCCGGTATAACTGGATGGTATTATATACAATAGGGTGTTCTTTATTGTAAGACAACATCATTTCCATAGCAAGTGAATCTACCGGATCCTGTATCCATGTTTCTTCGGCATCTACCATCACGCCGATGCCGGCATTTAGAGCAGCATTGCAAATCTTATGCATTCTCTCTTTCACCAGGTTCCATTGAAAAATTTCTTTGTCGGAAAGTTTAATTTGTGCATGAATTTTTTCGAGCAGAGAAAATGGCGCAATGCCAGTCACTTTTATGCTGACAAAAGGCACATGCTTATTTTGTTGTGCAAAGCGAAAAGCTTTTAAAATTTCCGTTACGGTCTTGTTAAATTCCTGCTCCGTTTCTTTGGCTTCTACACCATAATCGAGGATGGTTTCTACGTGGTGTTGGGCAAGTTTTTTTGTGGTGGGTACGCATTGCTCCAGGGTTTCTCCTCCGCAAAACTGATCAAAAATGGTAGCTCTGACTAACCTGGTTATAGGTAGTTTTAGCTGAAAAGCTATTGGCGTCAGCCGGGTACCAATCTTAACCAGGATATTGTTATTCATCAGGGAAAATAGCCATGCAGCTTTTTTTAATTCGTAATCGGATTTATAAGAAAACGCTATTTCAGTATTTTCAAAAGATATAGGAGCAACTACTTCAGCCATAATGGCAAACCTACAGGTTTGATAATAAATTTCAAAGACAGGTGGATAAATGACGGATAGAATTTTAGCCTTTGCAAAAAGTAAAAATCCGCAAGCTGAATAACTGTTATTTTAAACTGGATGAAGCAGGCTTAGGAATATTCCGAATCAGAATTATTACATTCACCGCAAAAAAGTGCTATGGGAAATGCAATTCAACACCTTAACATTTTGGCAGTATTGCTTGCCGCGGTAGCCTATTTTGCTTTAGGCGCACTTTGGTATTCACCAATCCTTTTTGGGAAGCAATGGGCTGCTCTGAATAATATCAATATGACCGATCGTTCCTCACTAATGCGTTCAATGGTGGTTAGCTTCGCATGTATGCTATTGATGGCTTTGGTTACAGGAATTATGATGGCACTTAGCAGGTGCAAGCACTATACTGATTGTTTGGAAGTAGGGATCCTGCTTGGAGCCGGTTATGCAGGCGGAATTTTAGGCACGACCTATACTTATCAGAAAAAGCCATTGCCTCTTTGGTTTATAGATATCGGATTTCATTTTTGCGGCATTGTGCTGGCAAGTGCAATTATTGCAGCAATGTAGGCTATCTGAACCTGCTGGTAGTTATTGTGCAGGCCTATTCTGTTTCACGTTCACAATTTAATTACTGATCCATGGCTTTAATGCGTCAGCTAAAGTCCGGTCATTACTAAGCCGTGGTACTTTATTCTGCCCACCGAGTTTCCCTACCGACTTCATATAATTTCTGAATGCATCTTTTTGCAATGGAGTTATTCTTAGCGGCTGTAAAATATTTCCTGAAATCAGGTCATCATAGTAGATATTTTTTGCCCTCAGCATGTTATCCACCTTGCTACGAAATATATTTATGTTTTCTGGTGGTGTTGAAAATTCCACAAGCCATTCATGGTAAGGCAATTCACCTTTTTCAGGGTTTACTTGAGGAGCTACCGTAAATTCAACCACCTCCACATTTTCTGCATGCGCTGCTTTCATTAAGGCGCCTTCCACTTCTTCTCCTATTACGTGTTCACCGAAGGCAGAGATATAGTGGCTGGTTCTTCCTGTTACCACAATCCTGTAAGGATTTTTGGAAACAAATTTTATAATATCACCCAGAGAATAGGCCCATAATCCTGCATTTGAAGAAACGACGATTGCATAATTTTCTCCCACTTCTACATCTTTCAATTGAAGCCTTTTTGGACGTGCCTGCGAAGCCTCATTAAAGGAGATAAACTCGAAAAAAATTCCTGAGTCCACATTAAGAAGTAATCCTTCCTGTGTCTGACAATCCTGGAAAGCAATAAAGCCCTCAGAAGAAGGATATGTTTCTATGGAATCAATTTTAGTACCGATGGTGGTGAAAAGCTTTGCGCGATACGGTTCAAAGTTAACGCCACCATAGACGAGCAGAGATAAATTAGGAAAGATCTCTTTGATTGTTCTTTTACCGGTTTTTTCCAATAATTTTTCAAAATACATTTGTATCCATGGAGGAATTCCGCTGATCAAAGTCATATCCTCATTCCTGGTCTCTTCTACGATCTTATCCACTTTCAATTCCCAGTCTTCAATGCAGTTTGTTTCGAATGAAGGTAATTGATTCCCTTTCAGATATCGTGGAACGTGATGATTTACAATTCCGGACAAACGCCCGGTCAGCATATCTCCCGTCTTATCCAGCTCCGGACTTCCTGATAAGAAAATCATTTTCCCATTTACAAAACGGGTATTGCTTGTTTCAGAAATGTAAGTCAGTAATGCATTTCTTGCCGAATCAATGTGGTTAGAAATGGAGTCTTTGGTAATCGGGATGTATTTAATTCCGGATGTTGTCCCCGAAGACTTCGCAAAATATATTGGTTTTCCTTTCCACAAGACACTGTCCTCACCATTTTTTATGCGGTCTATATAAGGCCTTAAATTCTCATAGTCCCGGACTGATACGTGGTCTACAAAATCCTGGTATGATGCGATATTTTTGAAATCATGCTCTTTTCCGAAAACTGTTTTTTTCCCTTCCTGAATTAACTTATGAAACTGGTATTCCTGAGCGCGTGCGGCATCTTTACTCCACTTCATAATCTGGCGCGAAATCATGGAAGCATAAGGCCGTGCCAGAACAGATTTAACACCCATAAAGTAAAGGTAGAGTTAAGTTAAATATCGGATCTCTTAAAAGAAGGTGAAGGAATTACGCAGCCGTTGCAGCAACAAAAAAATTCGACCAATGGATTTAGTCTCTTTTGTAACGACAATCTATTTGCAAATTCAGATATTGAAAATTACCTTCGCACCTTTAGGGGAGCATAGCTCAGCTGGTTCAGAGCATCTGCCTTACAAGCAGAGGGTCACAGGTTCGAACCCTGTTGCTCCCACATCATAATCAAGCAGTTAAGATAATCTTAGCTGCTTTTTTTATTTATGTGACCACAATTGTGACCATAGAAGTGTGAAAAAGAAAATGAAAATATATTAGCGATTGCTGCTAAAGGTTTTCTCTCAGTGTTTTTAACATCGAATTGATATTTTTGGCCATATAGCTGAAATACTTTTTATTGTATTTTGAAAACACTAAGTGCCATTATCTTAGGTTTAACTTAACCTTAATTGCTTGGCAACCATTTGTCCTTATCTTCTTCAGTAAAGTTCTGCCCCATCGCTCACTTTTACCTGTTACTATTTGGATGTCTTTTGGATAAATGCAAATTCTTTCCATCGTGGGTTAATTATGTGGTTATTATGCTTTAGGTGCAGCAAGTTTCTTTATCGCAGTATTCTTTGTTTGCTTTCTCCGCATATACTGTGATGCTGAAAATTCCTACTGTGCTTTGTTTATACTCTTTAATTTCGTCCACTGATAAATAATTTGCAAGAATATCATCAGGCACGGCTATTTCGCTATACTTTTCCTTTACTATCTTTTTGATTTCTTTCTGCTGTATCCATTTTGTTTAATTTTTTGAATAAAAGTTATATTTGTTTTATCGTAATATTACGTTACATGTATTCAGGTCTTTTTTAACAGCAATTTTTATTGCTAACAGGGCTATTCAGCAGTGTGCCTAAATATTGCTTTGCCTGTAACCATTCTTTTTCGTTGATACAATAGCAGGTGGTAACTCCTTCAATATCTCCTTTGATAAGCCTTGCATTTATTAATTCTTTCAAGTGCTGTGATACTGTCGATTGAGACAAGGGAAGCTCCTCTACAATGACACCGCAAACACATGACTGCTTCTTCAAAAGCATTTCAATGATGGCTACTCTTGCAGGATGCGCCAATGCCTTTGCATAAAGAGCAATTTTGTTCTCTCTTATCGTAAATTCTTCTGCCTTTGCTAATCCCATTGTTCTTAATTTAATCGCAATATTACGATTGATATTTGGATTCTACCAAACTTTTAAAAAACTAACTACTTGAGTGATGCAGTGTCCCGATTATATACTACGTTATGACACAAGGAAAGTGCTCAAATAATCTTTTAGATGATTTGCGTTAAGTCCATTGCTGCGATATGCTATATACAAGTCAGGTCTTACGAGATAGCAACCTGTTTTAGATATTCCAAGTGAAGTGTAAAGATTTTTGGTTCCCGAAATTCGGTAGATAACTTCCGTTGTAATGACTGATTCATATTTTTTTGCGATGTCTGCCAACAATTTCTCATCGCTCTGAGGATCGTTAGTGGAAAAAATAAATAGATGCAATGAAAGACCATTTACCTTCTTCTGTAAGTTTAGAAGTTTAGCTGAAGCATCTTCAAATTTTATGTACGGAAGCCGTTCTCCGGGCTTCGGAGCATTTGATTTGAATGAACCATATGAAGCATTTCGGGAAAGTAAACTCTGCTCGTACCGTATTCCGATTTGAGAAAGGTTCTTGAATATAAATCCGGAAAAAAAATTTAATTTAAGAATTAGAGCAAGCATTCGGGGTGCAACTTTCATCCTCATAATTTTTAAGAATGGATTATTGCTTACCGTTATTCCAAATGCTCTGTCAGTGGTTTTTACCAAGCGCTTTGCAAAGGGAAGGCGCTCTTCTTCATAAGAGTCCAGCAAATTTCCTTTCCCCTTTTGCCGCAAAATAAACGCTAATTTCCATGCAAGATTAAAAGCATCCTGCAATCCTGTATTCATGCCCTGTGCACCTACGGGTGAATGTATGTGTGCAGCATCACCTGCAAGGAAGCACCTTCCTGTTCTGAATTGTGAAACATAGCGATGATGAGCATGATACATGGAGATCCAATGAGGATCGGAAAGCGCGACATCCATTTGCATTCGTTTTGAGAAACCATTATTTATGTCCTCAAAGGTTATATCTTCTTTTTCACTCACTTCCTTTGGCACAAAACCAATTATTCTACATCTCCCTTCAGGCATGGGAAAAAATCCTGCGAAAGAATAATCAGAGAAGGCGATATACATTTCGTCATCTGCAAGGTTCCAATTCACTTTACAGTCGAGTACAAATAAATTGATGGGATAAGTTTGCCCGCCGAATGGAATATTCAACATGCGTCGCACAATACTTTTTGCTCCATCAGCGCCAACTAAATAATCTGCTTTTGTAATTTCTTCGCCCTTTTCCTCGTGTTTAATAGTTGCGTGTACCTGATCAGCGTCCTGTGTATAGGAGATAAGCTCGGTTTGCCATTCTACTGCATGACCATGTTGCCCAAGAAACTCTATCAGCAAACGTTCTGTTTTAGATTGCTCTAACATTAGAAGAAAAGGAAATTCGGTTAGTAACTTGCCAAACTCAGAGAGAGGAATACGTTGTGCGATCTTACCCTTTACAAAATAGTTGATCGCTTTTGTTCGCTTACCAAGCGTTAAAAACTTGTCAGCTATGCCCATTTGTGAAAATATCTCTATTGACGCAGCGTGAATCGCGAGCGCACGGGATTGTATTGTTGGCCCTTTGTTTTTTTCAACGATGCGAAATTTGATTCCTAAGCGTGTGAGCTGACAAGCAAGCATTAACCCTGTTGGACCTGCGCCAATAATTAGAACTTCAGGATTGTCACCCATAGAAATGTTCAATTAATCTTACAAAGGTATACCGTGTGAGGAAAAAAAAGTGATCTAACAATGTCTGTAACTTTAGTAGTTTCACTTAGGTTTTGTGTTATCATGGCTCGATGCTTTGCGAGGCATTGCAATGCGATGGTTGAAGTGGTAAAGGTGTGGTGCAACCCTTTAAACTTTGGGCAGCGTCGAAATTTAATTTTTGTCCTGAAGTTGCGAAGCGTCGAAGGAAATTACCTGCCTTTGTGAGACCCAACCCCACGCGAAGCAGCGCGCGAACCACGCGGCGCAAAAGGTGGAATATTTTTTCTTACACCTTACCCTTTTCTATTTCACAATTTTCATCACCGCTTTCAATTTCCAAGGTGACGTGCTGAATGTTCATGTGTTCCAACTCATGCTTCAGGTCGTGCTTTATTTTTTCTGCCGCTGCCAAAGAACTGTTTGCATCTATTACTACGTGAGCTGTCAAGGCATTCTCAGTTGTACTCATTCCCCATAAGTGGATGTGATGAATTTCTTTTATCCCTGAAATTTTCTTTGCTGCATCTTTTACCTGTTGCAAATTCATGTCTGACGGAACTCCGTCGAGTGACAAGCGCAAACTTTCTTTCAATAAATTCCATGTGCTGAATAAAATTGTTAGTGCAATGCCTATACTTAATACGGGATCAATCCAAAACCAATTTGTGAAGTGTATAATTATTCCTCCTATTACCAAACCAAGTGAAACGAGTGCATCACTCATTAAATGGAGATAGGCACTTTTGATATTGAGGTCTTTCTTTCTATCCCGTAAAAACATTAAAGCTGTAACACTATTGATTATGATTCCTATTCCTGCTACCCATGCTATTGTTGTTCCCGGTAATGGTTCGGGATTTAAAAACCGGTGCGCTGCTTCATACGCAATAGCTCCAATGGAAATGAGCAATACCATTGCATTGAAAAGGGCAACGATGATGGAGGTTTTTCGATAACCGTAGGTGTAATTTTCATTTGATTTTACTTTGAGTAAACGATAAGCAAGCAGCGATAAACTTAAAGCTGCAACATCAGCAAGGTTATGCCCGGCATCACTCAGCAATGAAAGTCAATGAATGTAAAGACCGACAATCACTTCAATCACTACAAACAAAAAGTTGAGTGAGATGCCGATGATAAATGCACGGCTTACATTACTAAGAGCCGGTGCGTGATTATGGTCGTGATGATGTTCCATTTTAATTTTTATCGATTTTTACTCTGAGCAGTTTTAATGAATTTATGAAAACCAAAGTATCAGGAAGCAGGTGAATAGCTGCTGCCTGAATCGGTCCAATGATACGAAACAATACAAGTGTGATACCGATGACATGAACTACGCCAACGCCAACAAAAATATTTTCACGAATAGTTTTGAACGCTCGTTTCCCAATGGCGCGCGCCCGTGCGATCTTTTCTAACTTATCCTGCATGAGAACAATATCTGCTGCTTCCATGCTGCCTCAGTTCCAATTGCACCCATCGCTATTCCTACATTTCCCTGCACTAATGCCGGAGCATCATTGATGCCAGCACCCACCATAGCAACCTTTGCACCTTGCTTTTGTAATTCTTCTATAATATTAATTTTGTCTTCCGGTAATAAATTGGCTCTGTAATCAGTAATGCCTAACTCGTCAGCAACATGCTTTGCAGTTTCGGGATTATCACCTGTGAGAAGAACGATATTTTTCCCAAAGCCGGTTGCACAGAGAGCATCAGGATGTAGATTGACAATATCGAGGCAATGTGCTTAACTGAAAGCCAAAAGTAAGATTTTACTGTTTGTCTTTATCATGCTGTTTGTAGCGAAGCACTGTAGCATTTTCAATCATAACTGCTGCGACGCAGTTTGCTTGTTCGAGCAACTGATCGAGAGTTTGCATAAACTCTTTGATCTTTTCTTCTGTCTCTATAATTTCTACTACAATTGGCAGTCAAATGAAAGATCAGCAGCTTTACGGAATGAATGCGACTATTTGCGCCGAAGTCCATAATGCCTCGTAGCACTGTCGCACCTGCCATGCCTGCTTTTCTCGCACTCATTACAATTTCTTCGCTCAACGGCTTGCTATGTACTTTGTCGTATTCACCGATAAAGATTCTCAGCAGTTTTGCATCGCTTTGCAGTTGCATAGTCAAATGAGTTTAGGGAGTGAAATGCCAATATATATTTCCTGCGAGTGGCACCTGCTCGAAAACTGGGTATGGAACCTAAGTTTTAAACACCTTAATAGTTCTTCTTACAGATGCTCTTTCGATTCTCTTAATCGACCTTAATCTTAATGATTGAACTTCATTTTTTACCCGCTCAGTACATAATATTCAACTGTCAGCAATACTTTTTTTTTCTTATCCTGTTTACCACATTGTTTTGCCCCGTATTTCGGATAGTTCGCTAAGATACTTCGTCATGCTAATTCCCTTCACTATTAATTCAATCAAATCTTAAAATTTTGCTTACGTGAAAAAAATGATCCTTATAGCATTATTTGCCGTTACTCAATACTTAACCGGTACGACAGTTTGGGCACAGGCTCCGTCAATTACTTCCTTATCAAACAGCACATTGGCACAGGCCGGAAGGCTGAAGATAACTGGCAAAAACTTCGGTGCTACCCAAGGCACCAGCTATGTAACCATTGGCGGATTTAGTGCTCCGGTAAGTAATTGGACTGCTACCTCTATCACTGCTTATGTTCCCGACTCATCACCTTTGGGGGTTGACCAGGTACAGGTGGTTACATCCACTGGCTCCAGTAACACCCAGCCTCTCACCGTCACTAAACGTGTAGTGAACGGACGTGTGTTATGGCGATTCCAGGTACAAGATCTGTACATCCAGGGTCGCCCGGGCATTGGTCCCGATGGAACCATTTATACCCTCAGTATCAACGGTCATCTCTTTGCTCTAACGCCTGATGGTGGTGTAAAGTGGATCTTTAATGTAGTATATGGAAGCGTTCAATCTGTATCTGTAGGTAATGATGGCACTATCTACTTTGCAGGCTTAAATGTGATATATGCCATTAACCCGGATGGAACCTTGAAATGGAAAGTAACGGACCCCTCCGGCTCACTGGTTGACGTAGGACCTACTGTAGGACCTGACGGGAACATCTATGCTGTCACGGATGATGCAGGTTTGCAAGGCGGACTTGGTGCTATTTCTATCTCACCCGCGGGGAATATCATTTGGAATATCCCCGGTTTCGTGCATGCAAACGGAGAGGCTGGTCAAACCAAGGAGGTTGTATTCGGGTCGGGGCAACTCTATTTCGAAATGAACAATATAAACAACAATACCAACGGCCTTCAGGCAGTCACTCTTGGTGGTAATATACAGTGGACACAGCCGGGCACAGGGCAACCTGCAGTGGCGCCTGATGGTACTGTTTATGTGATATCTGCTTACCTGACGAATAGTTATGCCCAGATCAGCAGCTATGATCCCCAGGGAAATCTTATACATAATTATTTCGGAAACGGCACTACCAATTTAACCTACCCTGACGTAGGTTCGGATGGTAATTTCTATGTAGGTCAAAACTTATCGACCTTAATGGCAGTAAAACCAAGCGGTGATATTAAGTGGCAGATTGCAGAGAGTGGCATTTTAGGAGGACCTATTGTTAGTAATGGAAACACACTAGTGGCCGTTGGGGGTTATAATATCGGTTTCCCGGGATATGTTACGGCTGCGAGCACTGCAGGTTCCACCGTTTGGACCGTAAATTTGCCATTTGAGAACGGCGGTTCTGTAAGGCCTATGTCGCGCCCCCGCTTTTCTACAAACGATTCGATGGTTTACGTGGGCATGGATGTGAATGATGGAGCTCAGGATGTATATACGTATCTCTATGCTTTCAATGCCGGTCCTGCAATCTGTACGGCTCCCACGGTTTCAGTTTCAGCAAATGGAGCAACATCTTTTTGCAAAGGCGGAAACGTACTGCTTAGTGCATCAGCCAGTGCAGGCGTAACCTACCAGTGGACAAAAAATAATGTAGCTATTTCGGGAGCAACAAATGCAACCTACTCTGCAACTACAACCGGTACTTATGCATTGAATGTTACTAACTCTTGCGGAAGTACAACTTCTAATTCTATTAATGTCACTTCCAATAAGAAGCCGGACGCAACGGTTACACCTTCTGGAATCGTGAATATATGCGCAGGGCAAACAACTACGCTTACAGCTAACACAGGAAATAACCTTTCTTACCAATGGATCAGAAACGGTACAAACATATCGGGCGCTACCAATAGTACTTACAGTGCAGCAACAGCAGGCAAATACAAAGTGGCTGTAACAAATACCGCCACTGGCTGTACTAAAAATTCTGCAGTAACTACCATCTATATTACCTGTAAAGAAGCGATACCTGGTGGGAGTCTGGAATTGCAGGTTTATCCTAATCCCACTAATGATGCATTTAATTTGCAGTTGAATGATGGTAATACTTACGAGATCCAAATCAGCGATGCGTCTGGCAGAATATTGAAAAGTTATCACCAGGTAAAAAGCAGTTTATTATTTGGAAATGATCTGGTACCTGGAATGTATTTCCTTAAGGTAAGTTCAGACGATAGCCTTGTTAAAATTATTAAGATAATGAAGACAGAATTATAAGTTTTCCGGAATTAAAACTCAGAGAAGCCATTTCAATAGTTAATTGAAATGGCTTTTTCTTAGCTTTCAATTTAACTGCTATTCATTAGCCTGAAAATAATTTACAAATAGACTATTCGAAAATTTATGAGGCTAATTAACCGTTTGCTTTTACGGTTATCTTTACCCGGTGCCAGGCATTATTCATATATCCTTTAAAATTCCAAACGTCTTTTAAATCCTCTGGCTGAGTATTTAATTCCATATCAATAGCACGGGCTATAATTTCGTGTGCTCCATTTTCTAATTTCAACTTCGTTTCCCAAAACGTCCACGCATACCGTTCCCCTCCTTGCGAAAGTGACGCGATGGTCCAGGTTTGACCGCTGTTTGTTGAAACTTCAACTCGCAAGATTTCTTTTCCTCCATTACCTATCGCCCATCCTTGTACCGTTATCTTCCCATTATCAAGTTCTGCATTGTTTAGAGGTGAAGTGATGGCGCAATTTACATTCAGCTCACTTAACTGTACCCCGGAATTCCAATCCACGGTATCTGCATCTGCTTCCGGCGGAAATAATCGATAAGCATGATCCTGAAAATAATTTTTGGAAGGCTCAGCTTGCAAGGTGATCTGGTTGAGCCATTTTACACTTCGGGCACCAATATATCCGGGAACTACAGCACGCAATGGAAAACCATGAGTCGGTGGTAATGGCTTGCCATCCATTTCATAAGCAAGCAGCACTTCTTCACTCATAGCTTTCTCTATAGAAATGGAAGCACCAAAGCCCACATTCTCTCCATGCCGGAATACTTCATCAGCACCTATAAATTCTATATAGCGTGCAGCAGGGCTTACACCACACGCTCTTAAAATTTCATTTAACGGTACGCCAGTCCAGTAGGTATTTCCAATAGCGCCTTCTTTCCATGGCACTTCACCAGGGATCGGTGCAACAGAAATCAATTCAGTCCGGCGATTTCCTGCGCATTGCAAAGTTGCCATTACAGTGCGTCTTGTGAAGTTGTTCCTCAGGCTTTCCATCGTGAACTCTAATTCGTGATTTACCATACCATTTATCTTTAATCGAAAAGCAGAAACATCAATTTCAGGTATTTCACCATGGTTGCGTATGTAGAATTCTTCGTAGGGTGTTATAAAATTTTCACGCAGCTTGCTCAACGGCGGCTCCGCATTTACAGGGTTGGTTGTGTGAATTATAAGATTTGGATCTTTATCCATATCTGAAGTTTTGAAGTAGTTTACAAAGATAAGAGTACAATGTAAAGACTGATGGTCGGCATAACTGCTAAGTACTGCTAAGTTTTTAAAATCTAATATCTTGTTGGCAATACACTATGAATATCGAAATAATAACCAGCTCAAGAAAGCAACTTTATTACCGGCTTATTGCCCTCTGGGCAGTTTGTGAAGGTATGCTTGGCGGAATTATTCACGGATTCAACCTGCCGGTAACCGGATTAATTGTCGGGAGCGGAGCGGTAATTATCATCTGCCTTATTGGATTTTTTGTACCTGAAAAGGGTTCGATTATTAAAGCAACCATTATCGTTGCAATTTTTAAATTGATGCTGAGTCCCCAAAGTCCATTGCCTGCTTACTTTGCAGTGTTTTTTCAGGGAATAACCGGTGAACTGGTTTTCTCTTTTCTACGATCAATAAAGGCACCTGTTACAGGAAGGTTTTACAAAATCTTATGTATCATTTTTGCAACACTTGCACTGATGGAATCAGGCCTTCAGCGGATTGTTGTTACAACTCTTATTTATGGGACCGCTTTCTGGAAAGCTGTAAATGATTTTATTAACGGACTTACCCATCAGAAATCCATTTCCAACTATAGCTTATTGATTGCCGGATCATATGTTGCACTCCATTTTATTGCTGGATTATTTATAGGATTTACAGCCGCCACAATTCCTGCTAATTTGAGAAAATGGAAACAGTTATATCAGCCGGGAATTTTAATCAATACTGAAGAAACTATAGTTCCTAAAACAGCAAAAAAAAATACCTTTTGGAGAAAGGGCTTGTTTTTAGTGTGGACCGCTTTGCTCATGCTCTTTTTTCAATCTGAATTTAAAGTTGGAAGACCGCTTTTATCTTCTGATGATACCCTTCACATTCTCATCCGTTCTGCATTGATTTTTTTAAGCTGGTATTTCCTCGTCAGCCCTTTGCTTACTTTTTTTATGAAGAAATGGCTGGAAAGGCAAAAAATAAAATCAAAATCAACCATAAATGATATTTTACTATTAATACCGTCCATCAAATATTTATTATTAAAATGCTGGCAATATTCAAGAGATGAAAAGGGTTTGAGAAGGCTTCAGAAATTCTTGAAAATAGCTCTGGTTAATTCCCTTTATGAATGTAGCTGAAAGGAAAATATGGATCCTTTCAGGGCCTGTTCAATCAGGAAAAACCACGCGGCTTCTTATGTGGTTGCACAATAAAAAAAATGTATGGGGAATTCTGACTCCTGTCATTAATGGTCAGCGCTTTTTCATGGATGCTTCGAACAAAGAAATATTTGCAATGGAGGCCATTCAGGGAGAAACAGATGTAATTGCAGTTGGGAAATATATTTTTAGTAAAGATGCATTCGTTATGGCGGAAAAGGTTCTGCAAAATTCAATTCACAAAAAAGGATATCTGATTGTTGATGAAATTGGAAAGCTGGAGATCAGGGGAGAAGGATTTTGCAATGTACTTTTTGAGATACTGAATCATGCTGGTCAGGAACTTCGATTGATATTAGTAATACGTGAGGAATTGTTAGATGCCGTATTACAATTCTGGAATATTAATAAATATCAAAACTTCAATGAGTTGAATGAATAATTTTTTAACCGCAATAGAAATCTATTTTATTTGTAAATGAAACTATCTCAATATCAGCATAAGTATAAATGCTGCGGAAAGAGTTACCGAGCTTAGCATATTCAGCGTCATGGTGCGGTCAAACGAGATTACCTCTTTTCCTTTCCTGAATTCATAATACCACCTTAGAAAATAAATATTGACCGGAAGTATAGCAAGCAAATAAATGAGAGTTGAAATCCATTGCTTTTCGAAATAAAATAATGCAACAAGAATTAATGATGCAATGAAAAAAATAAGGGAAGCAAATACAAATGTTCCATTGATACCAAGCAACATACTGAGTGTTCTGTCTCCATGAATACGATCTTCTTCATGCTGATAAATTTGAGTTACCGGATAGGAACCAAGCAAAAAGAGCGTGCTTACCATTCCGAATACTAAGTTTTCACCTATAGGGATATTTAAGTTTCCAGCTCCAGCCTGAACAGCCAGGTAGGTAAATAATCCCTGAAATAAAGTAACTGTTATTGCTCCTGAAACAGGAAATTTTTTTAACCGTATTTTATGCCAGCTATATGCTTTTGAAACCATGAGGTATATAAAAATCATAAGCGCAAAGCGGATATCAATAAAGGCTGCAGTACCAATTGAAGCGATATCAAAAACAATGACCAGATACCAAAGTTCAACGGACACTTTCGGCGGATGCTTCAAGCCTCCTATACTTTTTTCGTCCTTGTCACAATAGCTGTTGTATCCATTGCTGGCAGGATAAACTAAAAAATGTAACACTATAAAAACCAGGATCGCTTTAAAAATATCCACATGAATATTAAGCAATGCAAACCAATAAACCGGCATTAAAAAAAGAGAAAAGGGAATGCGCAAAAGACGAATTGCGTTCCACCAATTGCCGGGGGAAGAAGGTGCATTCAACTCTATGAATCGTTCCGGTCTGTTATAAAATTTTTCAGGGTATCATCAATTCGTCGCGGTCCTTATCGTTAAGCCAGGAAAGGTGATAACTCTTATCTTCGATCTTCACGGCCTCTTCTGTTAGCTGGAGCGGGTGAAAGGTATCAATCATTACGGCTAATTCTTTAGTCTCCTTTGCCCCAATACTTTTTTCAACGGTACCCGGGTGAGGTCCGTGCGGAATACCTCCCGGGTGAATAGTGATCATTCCTTTTGTTACATGCTTTCTGCTCATAAAATCACCGTCTACGTAATATAAAATTTCATCACTGTCCACGTTGCTGTGGTTATATGGGGCGGGGATTGATAACGGATGATAATCAAACAACCTGGGGCAAAAAGAACAGACCACGAAGTTCCTGCCTTCAAATGTCTGGTGAACAGGCGGCGGCTGATGAATACGGCCAGTGATAGGTTCAAAATTATGGATTGAAAATCCCCATGGATAATTATAGCCGTCCCAACCAATTACATCGAACGGATGATACAAATAATGGTAGGGATACATCATGCCTTTCTTTCGGATGTAGATGAGGAAATCGCCTTTTTCATCGTGAGTTTCCAATTCTTTAGGAACTTTTATATCCCGTTCATAATACGGAGCATGCTCCAGCAATTGTCCTGCTTCATTTAAATATCTTTTTGGAGGAACAATAGGGCTAAAAGACTCGGCAATAAGTAAGCGATTGTTTGAATCATTAAAATAAATCTGGTAAATAGTTCCACGCGGAATAATTAAGTAATCGCCATATTCGAAATCAATATTGCCATACATTGTTTTAAGCGTGCCGGAACCAACGTGAACGAATATCAGCTCATCGGCGTCTCCGTTTTTCATGAAATAATCTGTGGTCGAACTTTTAGGTGCAGCGAGAGAAATGTGAACGTCACTATTTACAAGTACGGGTTTCCTGCTTTTTAAGAAATCATTTTCGGATGCAATGTCAAACCCATCAAAGCTCCGGTGAAGCATTTGCCTTGGGGCCGCTAGTTTTGGCTCAACGGAATAAGGCTTGTCTACCGATTTAATCATGGTAGGTGCATAATTGTGATACAGCAATGAATAAAGACTTGAAAAGCCTTCGGTGGAAAACAACTGTTCAGAATATAGTTCACCCCCGGGTTTTCTAAATTGGGTGTGTCTTTTTGGAGGAATGCTTCCTAATTTGTGATAATATGGCATTACATTTTTTTACGCAAAATTAATCTATAATCAGGGATGATATCGAGCAGGAACAGAACTCAAGTATCTAATAACAACCTGTGTATAGATCTTCTAATCAAAACTACCTTTTCTCATTTCTTTCTTTTCTGAATGTCTTTTCTTTAGCTGTAATCGTTTTGCTTTTTGAGCTGCCGTAAGTGCAGTTGGTATGCGCTTCTTCTTTTTCTCAAGCGCTTTTGTAAGCAATTCATCAAAACGCTGGATCGCTTTTTTCTTATTTGCAAATTGTGACCTTGCTGTTTGGCAGGATATCATCAATCGCCCTTCTGAGTTGATCCGGTTTTTCAGTTTTTGAAGTATAAGATTCTTCTGATCATCAGTGAGTGAAGAGGTATTCTTTACATTGAAATATAGTTCCACCTTTGTCTCTACCTTATTTACGTTCTGACCGCCTTTACCACCACTTCTGGCAGTTTTAAAGTCAAGCTCAGGATGTAGAATGGAGACATTGAATGCCATGGTTGCATCAGTTATTCGTAAAAACCAGGAGGTAAAATTAAAATTCCTTTGGTTTGGACGTTTAGGTGGTATCATTTATCTTTGCACACTCAAAAAAAACACATGTACGCAATTGTAGATATTGCAGGTCAGCAATTTAAGGTGGAGGCAGGGAAAGAAATTTTTGTGCATCGTTTACAGGGAAATTCCGGCGACAAAGTGGAATTCGGTAACATACTTCTGCAAATTGATAACGGCTCCATCTTAAAAACGGATGCTCCCAAGGTTTCAGCAACCATTGTTGAGCACCTGAAAGGGGATAAGGTAATTGCATTTAAAAAGAAGCGCAGAAAGGGATACAAAAAGAAGATTGGCCATCGCCAGTACCTGACTAAAATTAAGATTGAAGCAATTGCATAATGGTTTAAAATTTACATTCGAAATAGTTTTATATGGCTCATAAAAAAGGCGAAGGCAGCTCTAAAAACGGCCGTGATTCGCATGCACAGCGGTTGGGTATAAAAATTTTTGGTGGACAGGCGGCAATTCCGGGAAACATCATTGTTCGACAGCGCGGAACAAAATTTTATCCCGGCAATGGAGTAGGAATGGGTAAAGACCACACCATCTTTGCTATGGAAACAGGTATAGTACAGTTCCAAAGAAAACGGGGGGAAAGAAATTATATCAGCATAATTCCAGGCAAAGATCTCACGGTAGTAGATCCTCCCTCACCTTCTTAATAACAAATATTTTATTGATGCAACCCTTCTACTGCGGAAGGGTTTTTTTATTTTATCACTATTCATCACTTATTTACTGTAGCTTAATATATTTCGTATCTGTGACAGAATCAATCAACAATTTTCAGTTATTCGGGTTACTATAAATGTTAACAGCTTAGTAAATTTACATAGTAAAAATCATCCTATGACAGACAAGTTCAAATACTCAGGAATTGCTTATTAAGCTGAATTATTTTATATAAAAAAAGTTCAATTTCACACATAATAAATTAATTGCTTTGAAAAATTCTTACTCCAAGTCTGACCCGGTGCGCATTCTTATTGGGATTGCAGCCTTTATGATTGTAGTCGCTGGCATTCGTTCGGTGGCTCCAATTATCAATCAGCTTCTGCTTGCAATAATTATAGCACTCACTTTAAGTCCGTTAATAACATGGCTTATGTCGAAAGGCCGATCTCATACAACTTCAGTTATCATTACTGTTTTGGTTGCTGTAATCGGGGGCTTGGCCCTGGCGGGTATGTTTGGTGTAGCATTGGCTGGATTAATTAAACAGTTACCTCAGTATACCAGCCAGTTTACAGAGTTGAAAGCAAGTTTTGAACAGTATCTTAATGATATGCGAATTGATTCAAGCATCGTTATGGGGGCTGCTCCCGACCCTTCAGAAATTGTTAATATCAGCACTCAAATCCTGAGTTCTATCAGCTCTGCCCTTGGTACTACCTTAATTGTCTTGGTGATTGCTGCTTTAATGCTGGCTGAAGCGCCACAGCTTACCCAAACTTTGGTAAGCCTTAGCCCGGGTGCTACCAATTTTATGCAAAAAGCGTATAAGATCAGGACTGAAGTGATGCGCTATCTTTCCATGCTTGGGCTTATGAACTTAATGATAGCAGCAGGTAACACTATAGTCTTTTTTATACTTGGGGTAGATTATGCAATAGTTTGGGGTGTTTTATCCTTCTTTCTTGCTTTTGTTCCTTATGTAGGATTTATTTTATATGCCGTGGCACCCATGTTGGTATTATTAATAGAAGCAGGCTGGATTAAAGCAATCATACTAATAGGGTTACTGTTTGCAATAAATTTTGTAGTGGATAATGTGATTAAGCCGATTTTTATGAAGGGAGGATTCAATATTTCCTTTCTGGTCATTATGCTCTCTTTTATTTTCTGGGGATATATATTCGGCGCAATCGGTTTTATTCTCGCAGTGCCGTTAACCATGACGGCTAAAATACTTTTGCTCGATGAAGAGCCCGATGTAGATGTAAGATTACCTGGTGAAGAAGATTATGACTCACGAAAAGTTGGGAATGTATAAGGTCTGAACATATAATTTGTTTCGGTTACCTCATTGTAGATGTAAATTATAGAAGAAGAAGCTTTTATCTAAAAAGTCTTCTTATAGCGTGGGAATTTAATCTGAAGACCTCTCTCATTCAGTTCCAAATAATTCTTGTTCAGAATCAATTTTAAGGGTTTCGTAAGTAATATCCATTTGAAGCGAACCCTGAGATTAGAATAATAGTTTGATAGCCAAACCTAAAACTATTTAACTAATTCAACATGAACTTACAAAATTTTAAAAAACAAACAGGACTTCTGATGGGCAGCATTTTGCTGTTATCATCTAACTCCTTTTCACAGTCACCAGGTGAGCTCGATCCATCGTTCAGCAGTGATGGCATCGTTACCACGACTGTTGGTACTTCCAATGAACAGGCTTACGATATAGCCATTACCGCTGATAATAAAATTGTAGCCGTAGGCCAAACCTGGAATGGCAACAACAATGATATGATCGTGATTCGATACAATGCAGATGGTACCCTTGATAATAGTTTCAGTGGTGATGGCATTGTTGTTACGCCTGTTGGTGCAGGAAACGATTACAGTGAAGGAGTTGCTTTACAAGCCGACGGAAAAATTGTTGTATGTGGTGAAACCGAGCAAGGCACCGAGCTTGATGTAATTGTGCTGCGGTATAATACTGATGGCACTCTTGACCAGACTTTTGATGCTGACGGAAAAAAAATAGTGGACTACGGTCCCGGCGATGACATAGGGCGTGATGTGAAAATACAAGTTGATGGCAAGATTATTATATGCGGAACCACCTTTAATGGCAGCAATAGCGATTTATTGGTTGCACGATTTAATACCAATGGTTCGCCTGATGTAAGTTTTAATACAACAGGATATGTTAAAAAACCAATCGGTCCTGGTAATGACGCTGTGTTTCAATTAGAGATTCAGCCTGATGGCAAAATTGCAGCTGGCGGGTATATTTCCACAGCATCTGCGGGTGATCCTGATGTTTTATTAATACGTCTGAATGCAAATGGAACGATGGATAACACCTTTGATGGTGATGGTATTTCCATTACCCAATGGGGAGGCGTTTCTGCAAACGCGGGCAGTGCCTATTGCCTCGAATTACAAAGCGATGGTAAGATAGTAATGGGAGGTCGTATTGAAGTACCCCCCCTTGGTACTTATTCAGGCAGAATGGTAGTTGCGCGTTATAACAGCAATGGAACATTCGATCAAAGTTTTGCAAATAATGGAATTTTTGATATATCCATTTCAACCACTGGCGTTAATGTAAGTGAAACTATAAACGACATTGCTATTCAGGCCGATGGAAAAATTGTTGCTACTGCATCATCATACTATGGAATGCCACCAGCATCTTTTCTTCTTTTAAGAATTACTACGAACGGAACATTAGATAACTCTTTTGGTGGAGGTGATGGATATGTCTTTACGGATATAGGAAACGATAATCTGGAAGATCTTGCCACTGTTGTAAAGATTCAACCCGATGGAAAAATTATACAGGGTGGATATACTTTCAATGGAAGCAATAATGATGTAGCTATTGTAAGATATTTAGCTGAAGGATCGGGTCCTGCTAATTGCTTTTCTGCACCGCTCTGGTTATTTGCTGATAACATTGGGAGCACAAAAGCAACAGTTCACTGGGATCCTTTAACAGGTGCTAATAAATACAAAGTGCAGTACCGTGTTTCTGGAACAAAAACCTGGTCATCTGTAAATGCAACAACTAATGAAAAAACACTGAAAAACCTGACGGCTTCGACCACTTATGAATACCGTGTTAAAGGTATTTGTGCTAATGGTTCCAGTCCATGGAGCAATACGTCAACCTTTACAACATCCGCTTTACGGATGGATGCTCTTTCTTCCAATCCTGAAGAATTAACTGTGAGCATATATCCCAACCCGGCCTCCGATGTTCTGAATATTTCTGTCAACAAGGAAATATCAAACGGAACCATTATTATTCATGATATAAATGGAAGAACCATGTTATCTCAAATGATAATGAATAATAACCAGGTGGATGTCAGTACACTTTCACCAGGAGTTTATATTGTAGAAGTCAGGGCCGAAAATCTTTTAAGTACATTTCATAAAATAATAGTGAACTAGAATAAGGGTAACATCATCATTTAAAGGGCTGCTTCGGCAGCTCTTTTTATTTGCTAAGCGTGTTAAAAACTAAGAAGATAAAATTATTTAACGTTGCGCGTCCGAAGAGGACACTTCCACGTACCATCGTAATTGCGGCCGCTGTATTGAGACGCTTCAGATGAGTCACCATAGTCATTCATCATTGGATTTATAGATCCTGAATAAGATATATCACGGTGGCGAATAATATTCTTCACCTTTTCATAGAGATCTGTTTCCCGCATTTTTTCAAATTGTGCATGGGGATTAAATACCATAGCCGGGTAATTAAACCGGCGCGCCGGCCTGCTGCTCGCAGGATGTAAGCCTGCAATAAAAAATGCTTCTTCTTTCAGGCTAAAGCTAAAATCAGGGGAATTCGGGTCTGCGCTTACCCGGGTGTCGTAAGAATAATTTTGTATATCAAGATCGCCTAATGCCTGAAGCCGTTGCCATAATAATTCATCGAACTTTTCTTCATTGTTTATTTCCGGATCTTTAAACAGGATAGCTGCACTATAATATATCTGTTCAGAATTCCGGTATTCATCAATAAATTCATAAAGAAATTTTAAAATGGAGGTATCATCTTTCGGGCAAGCCATATTATCGGCAACCATATAACGTATTTGTTCCTTTGAAAGCGCTGCTTTAGCGCCTATGCACGGATATTCCTTATAGTGCAGAAAAGATAAATATTCCTCAATGATAGCATTCGATTCCATGAGCCGAAAATCTAATAGTAATACAAATGTATAACCCAATATTATTCCAGAGTATATATTTCAGAACTTCAACGCTAAACTAGTTCTTACGGTACTTCCTTATCCAGCCGGCTAATAATTTTAATATGCTTTCTTACTTTTTTAACAAAGATAAGACCGCGCCGAAGATCCCAATAGTGAATTCCGTTTTTACGGTTATACTTTGAAATTTTATACAAAACATTCCAGTGGTGCAGCAGTATGCTATATGCCTGTAGCAACGTATACCCGTTTCCATACACATGGTGTGCCTCTGCTCCGCTGCCATTGTATTCAAGTATAGAAAAATTCCTGCCCTCTTTCAAATCTTCAATCGAGGAGCACTTAATATCATAACGGCCGTAATAAAAATACTTAGAGTAATCGCTAAGGTCGTTGAACACTTTTAGCAGCCGGTCATCTTTTTCATGAGCCAGGCTCACCAGCTTGCCGCCCCGGCTGAGATTTAAGGCATAGGATAAACAATATGCTTCACCTTCGGGAATTATTTCTTCCAAACGATCATGGTGTTTGGATGCCATTTCATCCAGCATAAAACGTACGCGGGAGTAATCAAGAATCAGCTGCCACAATGTTTTTTTTCCATCACCGGTTACCTCTAAAAATTCCTTTTTTAAAAATCCGGTTATGGTTCCGCTTTGCTCATTTGGGAAACGGTAATAAAACAAGCTTACTTCTATTGGATAATCTATCAGGTCCTGTACAATGTAATCGACCGGTAATTTTATATGATAATCGTGAAGCTGTTCACTGTTATTGATAATGCGAAACAGAAAACCCATCTTACCTACATCAGGCTTTACAACAAATGGATATCTGAAGTTATGGGTTGAAATGAGATGCTCTAACTCAGAAAAAGAACAGGAAGGAGAAATGTAAATACTTTTAGGAAATGAGCCTGGTGGGAGCTGATTATAAATTTCACGTTTGCTCTCACCTTCGAATCCACCAAAAGTGATCGTTGGGTTTGATGCAGTAAAAAACCACCACGATCCGGTACGCATGCAATGCCAAAGCCAGACCGGTATTAAAGGAATATATTTAATACGCCACTCCCAGCTTTCCCAATGGGTAACGTAATAAAGGGCGTTTTTCAGATTCACAGGCGCTAAAAATAGAATGAATTTTATTCTATTTTTTCGTTTCCGGCTCCACTAAACTTTTTCGGGTTGTAGCAGCAGATTCAGGCTTAATGGTCCTCCATAACTGAATAATAGCCGTAATGGCGAAAATGAAGCCGATAGTCCAATTCATAATTTTTTGATTGGCACCGAATTTCACTGCAATCAGCTGCCCTCCAAAGACAAATATGCAGCTGCCTATAAGCGTTCCCAAGCCTATTGCAATTGTGTAGATATTATAATAATTGTTCTTTGGTAATAATATTTTTTTTGTAAATAAGATCGTACTCCAGCCAAACCAAAAGGGGAGGGGTATAGGGTTAATGGCGCTTATAAATAATCCCAGCAGGAAGGGATGAGACGGATGATTTAACAATACATTTTTTGCATGTGCATCATTTTTTGCTGCAGCTATAAAAGATGAAATGGCAAGTGCTATAACTATAAAAAATGTTATCCATTCCATCATCTTTAAAATGCGTTTTTGCTTCATGATGAAATCCATCGCCACTAAAGAAATCCTTACATAAAGCATTTCCACCAGTAAAAAGGCAAATGCAAATAATATTGAAACATTGTATCCATCAGTGATGGCTAATTGCAAAATGATCAGGTTGATGGTTCCTAAAGGCAACGTACCTAAAAAGCTGATGGTCATCCCTGCAAAAAATAACCTTGTAAGCTTCATATTTACTGCTTCAACGAGCTATAAGGATACAAATATAAGATGTATATGAAGCTATTGGATATCAGCAATCAGATATCAGCAGTCAGCTATCAGTAATCAGCTATGAGAAGAATTAATAAGCTAGCACTTATTCTTCTGCTCAAAACTGACTACTGACTCCTGAAAAACTATTCTCTATTTCTTAGTCTCCAGCAACTTAAAGAATTGATCGAGCTGAGGCAGAATAATAATGCTGGTGCGCCGGTTCGTTTGTCTGCCTGATTCTGTATCATTACTGCTAAGCGGATGGTATTCGCCTCTGCCTGCTGCTATGATACGTGAAGGATCTACGTGATAGTCATTTTGCAAACTGCGGGCAACAGACGAGGAACGCAGTACACTCAGGTCCCAGTTGTCTTTAATAAAAGGAGTTTTTATTGGCTTATTATCTGTATTTCCTTCCACCATAAATTGAACATTTGGTTGGGCGTTCAGTACACGCGCTACTTTTCCTAACACCTGTTTTGCTTCAGGTGTAATATCGTATTTGCCTGTCTTGAACAGCATTTTATCAGAGATGGAAATCAGCACGGCACTTCCTTCCACCTTAATCTGAACATCTGTATCATTTACATCCTGCAGGGCGCCTTTTAAATTCATAACAAGTGCCATATTAAGAGAGTCTTTTTTCGCCATTTGTGTCTGCAGGTTCTGGATATACAGGTCTTTCATCCCTAAATTGTCAAGTGATTTTTTTATGCTTTCTGCCTGCTGTGCAGTAACCACAGAAAGATCGGTTAGCTGGTTCAGCATGGTAGTACTATTTTTCTTTAGTTCCGTCACCTGCTCTTCCACTTCTGCCTTCTTTTTCGCATTAGCTTCACTTTCAGTAAGGCATGTTCTGAGCTGGTCTTCCACTCTGTTATAGTTGGATTGCAGGGTATCATACCTGGAGACCTGGGCTTTAAATTTTTTAGTGCTTACGCAGGAAGCAAGGGTTAAAGCGATACATCCAAAGATTATCAGGAATCTCATTTTCATTGGTTTAGTTTTTTTGATGCGGCAAAAATACTACCTGCAGGGCAATCCTGAATAGCAAATTAACCGATGTTGAAAAGATTTATATTGATCATAGAGTTTCATCATTTACCTTTTAATAAAGTATTGTTTGAAATTGTACTTATCCAAACATGAAACTACCTTTCTGTTCTTCGAATCTCTTACAGTAACACATAATCTTTATGGAATTCATTTTTTCAACCCATGCACGTGAACAAATGCATGAAAGAAAAATCATTCAGCAGATCATTATTCAAATTATTAATCAACCAGATGAAATAGTAACCCAAAGCGATCTTCAAGTATTTCAAGGACTAATTAAGGAAAATGGAAAATCTTATTTAATCCGTATCTTCGTTAATGTTGCTTTACATCCTAATTTAATAATAACGGTTTATAAAACTTCAAAAATCAGCAAGTATTATGAAGGTGAAATATGATAAGGAGGTTGACGTACTTTATATTAAATTCAGCGATGAGATCATTGCCGAGAGCGATGAAAGTAAGCCCGGGATAATTATTGACTATTCATCAGGTGAAAATATAGTAGCCATAGAAATACTTAACGCTTCTAAAAAAATGCCTTCCCCATTAAAAGTGGACTATGAAATGGTATGATCTGTAAAGGTTTATCAAAGCAGCATCAGCTGTTCAATATTTAACTGAGTCGATTAGCACTGTTACCAACCTGAGGTGATTGATTAGCAATAATGTGATAGATTTAAAAGACTTTTGTTCCTAATTTTTTAAGGATGAAAAGTGCTTTTATAATTCTGGCTTGCATTTTATCCGGCAGCATTTTTTTAATCCATCCCTTTGAACCTCATTTAACAGATATAAAACAGCTGACTCATGGTGGCACAAATGCTGAAGCTTATTTTAGTCCTGATGGGGAATGGCTGACGATGCAAACTACCCGCGCTGATTGGGGTTACGACTGCGACCAGATTTTATTGATGGATATTAAAGCCGCTAAGACCGATACTGCTTACCGTTCCAGGCTGATCAGTATCGATGGCGGCCGTACTACCTGTTCTTATTTTCTTCCTGATGGAAATCACCTTCTTTTTGCTTCCACCAAATCCGCTGGCGCTATTTGCCCGGCGACACCGCCCCACGATCCAAAAAATTATGTATGGCCTATTTATGATTCGTACGACATCTATGAATCAGATCTTGAAGGACATGTTGTGAAACAGCTGACCAATACAAACGGATACGATGCAGAGGCAACCGTTTCTCCGAAGGGAGATAAAATTGTATTTACTTCTACCCGCGGAGGAGATATTGATCTGTGGGGAATGAATATCGACGGAAGTAATCCTGTTCAGATCACAAATGAAACCGGTTACGATGGAGGTGCTACTTTCTCACCTGATGGCTCTAAGATTGTATATCGAGCCTGCCATCCAAAGAGCGAAGAAGAGGTTAAAGCCTACCGCGATTTTTTGTCGCAAGGCTTAGTGTCGCCGCTTAAGATGGAATTATTTATTTGTAATGCAGACGGCTCTAATAAGCACCAGTTGACTGAGCTAGGAAATGCGAACTGGGCACCCTGCTTCGACCCGACAGGAAAGAAAATTGTCTTCTCCTCCAATGCCAAAAGCAGCGGTGGATTTGACTTCCAGTTATTTGCTATCAATATCGATGGTACAGGCTTGCAGCAAATAACCGATGCAGGTACATTCAACGCATTTCCCATGTTTTCACCTGATGGAAAAAATCTTGTCTTTTGCTCTAACCGGAATAGCAGCAACAAGCATGAGATTGATGTTTACCTATCCAAATGGATTCCTTAAAAATTTAGCCATGAGTCGATATATATTTTGTATACCATTTCTTATAACCGCTATAGTCTGCAATGCACAAATTGAAGAGCAGTTTCTTCGATCACACATTTACTTTCTTGCAAGTGACAGTATGAAAGGAAGAGAAACCGGAAGCGTGGATGAAAAATATGCAGCTGCATATATCAGCAGTCAGTTCAATTCGTACGGGCTTAGTCCCGCAGGAGTGAATGGAACCTGGTACCAATCTTTTCATTTCCGTTATTCGCCCGATCCGCATAACCTGGATACTATGCATGCTGTATATAAAATAGGCACGAATGTGATTGGATTTTTAGATAACCATGCCCTTTATACCGTCGTTATCGGTGCGCATTACGATCACCTTGGTTTGGGTTACGATCACAATGCACTCGACATAAACCCGGAAGGGAAGATTCACAACGGTGCTGACGACAATGCTTCAGGAAGTGCGGGTGTAATGGAGCTTGCGCGATACTATTCCTCGAATAATATTACCGAGCAGTACAACTTTTTGTTCATCTGTTTTTCGGGAGAGGAACTGGGACTGATAGGTTCGAAAAAATTCTGTGATTCACCCACTATCGTTCTTTCCACAGTCAATTACATGGTAAACATGGATATGATCGGACGACTGCGGGATTCCACAAATACTATCGAGCTGGGTGGTGTCGGTACTTCGCCCACTTTCATTCCTCTTATCAATAAACTTTCAGGTCCATTTCACATAAAGCTCGATAGCTCCGGTGTTGGCCCTTCCGACCACACATCTTTTTACCTGAAAAATATACCGGTTCTTTTTTTCTTTACAGGTCAGCATAGTGATTACCACAAACCTACTGATGATGCTGATAAGATCAATTTTTCTGGGGAAGTGAAAGTGCTTGATTACGTTGTCCGTTTAATTGACAAGCTTAACAATCAACAGAAACGGGTATTTACTAAAACCAAAAACAGCAGCCAGGATCTTCCTGCATTTAAAGTAACCCTGGGTATTATGCCGGACTATGTATTTGAAGGAAAGGGATTGCGCGTAGATGCCGTGAGTGATAATCGTCCCGCAGCAAAGGCAGGACTACTTTCTGGTGATGTGATTGTACAGATGGGTGACATTAAAGTAGATAACATCCAGGATTACATGAAAGCACTCTCGGCTTTCAGCAAAGGAGCTTCTACAGAAGTATCTGTGATAAGAAAAGGGAACAAAATTAAAATCCCGGTTACATTTTGAGGTTTCATAAATAACCCAAAAGATCATTTCTCCTGTTGCTTCAAAAATTTAACCGTGCGAATCTTATCTTTCGCAGTAAGCCGTACAATATAATAGCCATCCGGCAGAAATGCAATATCAATCACATCATCCGGATTCTTTTCCGCAGAGAATAAAACCTTTCCTTCCAAAGAATATACTTCTATGGAAACTCTTTCTTTATCGCGAGATTCAATCTGAATGTAATCCGATGCAAGAGCAGGTTGAATGAAAAGATTATGGTCACCATTCTCCGAAACAGGTGTTATTCCTACAGGCAAACAATCTCCGGAAATTCCAGCACCCGGAATATAACCTGCTAAACCGGTGGTATCGATGATAAACCCATATTCGCCGTAGAATGTCAAGCCTGATTTAGTATCAATCTTAAAATCAGCGCCGTAATCATAAGGGATTTTTATGCGGCAATCATTTGTATCGAGATAATAGCTGTAATGAGGATGTATTGAGAAAAGAGCAGGGGTATAAGATGAATCAATTTTAATTTGAATGTGTTCCCAGCAACCGATGCCTCCATGACCTGAACCAAAATCGTTATTCACCATTGCTGATTGACCGGCTCCTAATTGAAGAAAGGGTTCAAATTGGTTTGCAATGAAGCAGCGTGAAATATTAATTTCTGAATAGCTAGTATCGTTTAAGCCTTCAGTAAACTTTTTTATTTCCCTGTGAATACACATGCAAACTGAATCTGGACTTCGGGTAACGGTTAACAACGAATCCCGGTAATACTCGCCTGTCGTTGGACTCAGCACGTCATACCAGTCGCGTATATTTTTCCAAATCAATACGTCCTGAGGTTGGTAATGAAAATAATCTTCGAAAGCAGGAAATGAAAATCCATATACCTGTCCGGCTATTTCCATTCTTTGTAAAACGAGCCTGGTTAAATTGCCGTAGAAATTATCATCGAAAACCAGATTTCTGAAAGGGATAAATTCAATGAATCCAAATGATTTCGAAAGTCTGTAGTGGTAAGAGGCAAACTGTGGAATAGTATCATGCTTCTTGTAAGCAGTAATTGAGAAAACTTTCACGCTGTCGCTAAATCCGAATATCGTTTCTTCTGAAATGGAAGTACAATTTATAATCACGTAATCAATTGACCAGGCATTTTCGCTTGCTGTTACCTTCCAGGATTCGTTAACGGAGGCTAAATGATTAAACTTTACAATAGTGCCGCCGATATTGATTTCGTAATGGTTACCAGTTTGTTTAATGGAGTCCATGCCGAAAGGATCCTGATACCATCTGAAATCAGTAGAATTTTGAAAATGTGAAAGACAATAAGAGCCACTATCCGTAAATGGTTTTTGGTTGAAGAGATAAGTAGTGCTGTTTCCATCTGTTTTAAGCGAATCGGCTTTGTAAGCATACACGTAATGCTGCGAATTTTGTTCTGTAGAGATATAAACATTTCGCTGATTACGCGGAAACAATTCCCAATTGTCTGCCAGGGCAGCATTAACGGAAAAGGTGAGGAAGAGAAAGAAAATATGCTTCATGGAAGTAATAAGGTAATAAAAATAAATAATTTGATTTTGGATCTGGCACCATTTAATCATTAGTTGGAAAAGGTTACCATAAGCAAACAAAACAGTATTTTATTTCTACCGTATTTTGCGTTGGATGTTTAAGAATAAGTAACAGTCACTGCAGATGCAAACCTATATCTCAATCCTGCGCGGCATTAATGTGAGCGGCCATAAGCAAATCAAAATGGCGGATCTAAAGGTGTTGTATGAAGGGTTAAAATTTAAAGATGTGAGTACCTACATCCAAAGCGGTAATATTGTTTTTAAGGCGGCATCCACTTCTGATACAGAAATTTCCGCGAAGATTGGACAGGCTATTCTTAAAAAGTATCAGTTTGAAGTTCCGGTAATCATCAGAACGGCGCAGGAAATGGAAACCATTTATGCTGCCAATCCCTTTATAAACCAAAAGGATATTGACCAGGAAAAATTACACGTTACATTCCTGGCAAGAATGCCCGAACAAGTGAACTTAGATAAAATTGAAAATCTCAGCTATGCATCTGATCAGTTTACTTTACTTAACAGAGAGGTTTATTTGTATTGCCCGGGCGGCTATGGAAATACCAAACTTTCCAATACCTTTTTTGAAAATAAGTTAAAAGTAACTGCTACTACAAGGAATTGGAAAACCGTTACAAAACTGATAGCAATCGCTGATCAGATAAGCGGATAGCTGAATAATTTTGTTATGACTTATTAAAAAAATTAAGCCTGGTGATTAGAAGCTGGTTCCAGATATTCTTTCAATGCTTTATTTACGAAATAAGTCCACCCTTCTACGAAATTCTGTTTTTCAAAATCAGTACCTGCCGCAGCAAATGATTCTACACCGGTGTGTGTTAGTTTCAATAATGTTTTATCACCCTGGTCAAACAGCTCAAAGCTTACGTACGACTGTCCGGGGTAACCGTCATATTTCCAGCTATAGGTCAGCTTTTTTCCTTTAATAACCTCTGTAATTTCACAAAGATGCAGATATTGAGTGCCACCTTCCTTGCCTCCGATGAAGGTAAATTTGAATCCTGCTTCAGGCCGAAAATCTTCTAAGGGAAAGTACCATTTTTTAATTTCATTGTTATCGGTAATGGCTTTCCAGACTTTTGAGATTGGAGCATTAAATACTCTTTCTATTACGATGGGATTGTCGCTCATATTTTATTTTTTTGGGTTTATGCTTACTAATCTTATTAGGGCGGGACAAATGCTGCTCGAGTGCATCCATCTTATTTGTCCAAAAGCTTCTGTATTGTTCGACCCATTTCGAAACCTTATTTAATTCATTAAGCCGTGCTTCGCAATGTCTTTCCCTTCCTTGTTGCCGGATAACTACTAAACCGCATTCTGATAAAATCTTAATATGCTTTGAAATAGCAGGTCTGCTAACTTTAAAGTTTCCTGATATGGCATTCAGGTTTAAAGGCTGTCTGAACAACAGATTAATGATTTCCCTTCTTGTAGGATCTGATATGGCCCGGAAAACATCTCTTTTATTTGTCATTGCCAACTTATGTAACCACCCGGTTACAAATGTATGTGTAACAGTTCAGTTACGCAAATCTTACTTTGAAATAAAAAGGAAGAAAATAAATATAAATTGAAGATGCTAAATACGTAATCCTGGTATTTTATGTCCAGGTAAATATTTTACTTAGACAGTTACTGTTTATGAAATGGCTTATTAGCTGCCATGCATTGCTTTCAATTTTCGCATTAATAACCTAACACCTGTTATTGAATTTTCTGTAGCCGAGTTTGTGAATATGATATATCCAGTGTACTTTTTTCTATCTATAGAAACAGAGCTGAAATAGGTTCCGGCTGAGCCCGAATGCGCAGAAAACTCTTTTCCATTTTCATAAATATTAGCCCAGCCAATTGAATAATTTTCTATGCCTTTATGAAGAAACTGATATGTAGCGGCATTGAGATAATTACTTTTTCCCATTAACCCATTAATATTAAGCTGAATAAACTTAATATAATCCGTAAGTGTAATGTTTATATCCCCTGCAGGTTCCGCATAATCCAAATGATAATCAGTGGTGCTAGGAACAGGGACCAGCTTATTGTTTTCAAAAGCATGCCCCCATGTGCCTTTCTTTAATTGATTGTCAGGCCACGAAAGCTGAACATCAATATTTAAATCTTTATTGAATACTTTTGAGACCAATTCTTCCCAGCTTTCTGAAGTCACTTTTTCCACCATTAATGCGGCCAGCGTATAGCCTGCATTTGAATACGTATACTTAAGACTGGAATCAATAGTTGCAGGTTTTAATGTCAGAACATATTTACCAAACGCTGTTCTTTTTTGCTGGTTCGTTCCGTTAAATATAGGTATGGAATCATCTTCTTCATCTTCGGTAAATGGTTGAATTCGGGCTCTGTGTGATAAAAGGTCTTTTAGCGTAATGGCATAGTAAGCGGGGTTTGATTCTTTTTTCCATTGCGGAAATAAATCAAAGAACTTCGTATTCCACTGCAACTCATTTTCTTCTACATGTTTTGCAATCATGAAAGCAGTCATCGCTTTGGTGTTCGAGCCAATATGAAAACGATCTGAAATGGCTGCTGTATCATTCAGATCAACAGAATGATAACCGGAAAATGCCATTTCTAAAATGGAATCGCCTGTAATAACTGCATATGCCAGTTCAGGAATTCCATTAGCTCTGCGTACAGAATCTGCATATTTGCTATTGTTTTGTGCTGAAACAAAGACAGCGGTTGCAATCTGGAAAATTATTAAAATTTTTCTCATTGTTGCTATTTACTGCTCATAATCCATGCAATCAGCAGGCACTGAAACTATTCATACTTCGGCTTTTATGAACGAAGAGGATAATTATTTCAGCCACAATATTAATTCACTGTTTTAACAAGCTATCTATTTAGAATTCTATATTTTTTAACAATTGTCTTATTGTAGCTAAGTGTGATAATAGAATAATGGGTACTATGCAGCAGGGTAACCAGACAAAAGGAAAATATAAAATTGCAATATTTGGCTGGCTGAAAGCAAGCTTTTGAAATGGAAAGGGTGCAGATAGCATTGCAATAGCAACAATATTTATCAATAGTCCCAAACAAATAATATTCCAACTCAGTATAAAACTTCCTGCTTAATTTTCTCCTGATGAAACTGAAATAAAATACAAAAGGCGCTGACAATCCGGAGAGAATGTCAAAATTTCTTCCGTCGAAAGTCATCAGCTGAGGAATAACTTTGTTAGCTAATAACAGGAAAAGTATCAGTTCTACTGCTACCCTGATGGTATGAAGAAGCGTTAACGTTTTTATGTTCAACTGATCAATGTATTTTCTGCCACCTTTTGCAAAAAACAATATTGCGATAAATAGCAACGGCGGCAAAACCAACAGGAGAATTCTGGGCGGAAAAGTTTTAGTATTTGTGTAAAAACCAGATAGCCCAATAAACAGTTGCACTATCAGCCATGACCCTAAAATGACTAAAGTTGTGTTAGAATAATCAGCTGCCCTGCAAAATAACCATACCGATACCAATGTGGTTAAACCAAAGATGAAACTTATGTATAATGGTAAGTTTTCCATTGCAATTTTATTATTGAGAAAGTAAGCCACCTTTTGTCGCAATTCACCTTCTTATTGTCGCTTCTTGCACCTGCACATTAAAGATACCGTCTGTATTTTTGTGGTTAATTAACTCTTCATTTATTTTCAAAATATAAGATTATGTCAACATTAAAATTCTCCATTACTATCAATGCTGCCCGAGCGAAGGTTTGGGAAAAGCTATGGAACGATGACAGCTATAGAAAATGGACTGCAGCATTCGCCGAAGGTTCCTATGCACAAAGTGATTGGAAAGAAGGAGGTAAAATTTTATTTCTTTCTCCTGATGGTAGTGGCATGTTCGGTATTATTGAGAAGAAGATACCCAATGAACAGATGATATTCAGGCAGCTGGGCGAAGTTAAGAATGGGATTGAAGAACCAAAATACTGGGGTGCCGCAACCGAAAGCTACTATTTGGAGGAAACAAATGGAGTTACCCGATTAAATGTAGAGATGGTGTTTATCGACGAGTTTGCGCAATATTTAAGTAAGGTTTTTCCAAAGGCTTTGGAAGTGCTGAAACAGATTTCCGAAGAATAAAAAATATAAAATTTATAATCAATACGATACATATTTTCGGCTTAGAAAGCGCTCAACTTATATTGTCTTGATTTTAGCTGACAAAACAACCTCAATAAGTTCATATAATTGCAAGCATTCGATTCTCTAAAAGGAATAAATGATGCACAGTGTTATTAAGATAATCGAATTTTTAGAAAGCTTATTACCATTTTAAGCGGGTTGAAATAAGTGTTTTGTATTTGAGTAATTAGTTTTAACCTGGCTCTGCCAGAAATTCTTTAATCAGTAAGGCTGTTAGTTCCACTATTTTACTGCCTTCCTTTGCGGTTGTCACTTCACCAATACAGGCACCATGCTCCCCCGGGAGTATTACTAATGCGGCATTTGGCAATAGCCGGAACATTTCAACTGCATGTTCTGATCTCACCACATCACGATCGCCAAGTATCAAAAAGGTTTTAGCCTTTATTAAACGGAGGTCTTCATCTGTCCAATCTGTAAATTGCAGCATTCTTTTCCGGTCCCTGTCAAACATTACCTGCAGGTGTTCTTTATTATCGGCCACTTTTAAGTACCCCGTTTTTAGGGGTTCGGGCATATTGTCCAGCGTAGCTTGCTGAAGCCCTTCAAAAAAACCTGGTATTAATCCATCTCTTTTGTAAAACGATGAAGCGATAATCAATTTGTTTACCAGTTCAGGTTGCCTGATAGCAATTTGCATTGCTGTATTTCCACCATTGCTAAAGCCCAAAAAATCAGCTTTACTAATCTTGAGAAAGGTAAGCAAGCCGGCAACATCATCGGCGTCTTGTTCAAATGAAGAATCACCGTCTCTGTCATCAGTGCGCCCATGAGCTTGTAGTTCAATAGCAATAGTTTTAACATACTGCGCAAGTAATGGGAGTATGTTTGCAAAGGTAGTTTCAATGGTAGAACCCCCGCCATGAATCAAAACCAGAGGTATGCCTTCAGTTATTGCCTTGCCTGAAGGTTCATGAACTTCGTAATACATTTTTAGACCATTTACAGGTGCATAGCCTTTGTTATCAATCATGCCATCTTGTTTCATTTGGAATTAAACTTGTTTTTGTTATCAGATATCATTCTGGACTTTTAGCATTGTAATTTTACCATTAGTTTTTTTCAAATAATCCTGGCATCTTTCCATATGATTATTTTCTACTTACCGACTCTACAATTTTTTGGCAAACAAACATTTTCACTTTTAAAATGCTCTTTCATTTGATAATATTGAATGTAATGAGCAGTGTGGTTACAAAAAGAAAAAACAGCCCTGCAAGAAAAATATAATCTGCTGCTTTTTCGTAATGAATTCCGGGAGCTTTAGGTCTTCGCATATAGAGGAAGGAAAGAACAATACTTGCCATAAACATGATAATTGCAATGGTAATTAGTTCATCGATAATACTGGTCTCTGATAGATTAAGAACTTTTAAAGAGGTTAGGACAATAAAGCAAAGCCCCAATAGATTTGATGATGTATTAAGAATATAAGGTGTATTATCCTTCTTTTCTTTTTTAGCTCTTTCGATATCTTCTTCCATGCATTAAAATTAAATAAGTAAAAACAGATTAAATTATTGGAGACCAGCAATAGGGCTATTATCAGGAATAAGTTTTGAAATGGGCTTTCCTCTATCAACCTTCCCAAAGGCATTTATCTTATAACAAGTAGATCGGGGGAGAATATTGTAAATTTTAAGATTTTTTCTTAAGGAATTGCCTCTCAATATTTTCTGATTTTCCGAAAATATAATAGTATCCCTGAATACTATTCTGCGTTGTTTATTTCCAAAGCTTTTGCAAAGATAAAGTCATGCCGTTATTTCAGCAGTTCGTGGTTATGTTAATGTTGCCGACATTAGAAAAAACTTGCGCAACCGATTAATTGCCCATATATTTGCAACCGGCTAGTTGCCGATTAAGTGATAACGTAATGAGACGAGATGTATTTCAGGCGATTTCTGATCCCACGCGCAGGTCAATTCTTAGTTTGTTAGCCACACAGGCAATGACACCAAATGCAATTGCCGGGCATTTTCACAGCACCAGGCAAGCCATATCCAAGCATATCAAAATTTTAGCCGAGTGCCATCTGGTGAAACAGAAACCATCCGGAAGGGAAATATATTATCATTTCAATCCAAAAAAAATGAAAGAAATTGACAAATGGCTGGAACCCTTCCGTGCCAGTTGGGAAGACCCTTTTAATCAATTGGATACTGTATTGAAAAATCTAAAACAAAAAAAATAATGAAGAAACAACAGACAAGCATCGTTAAAGATGCAGCCAACAGAAAAATTGTTGTAGTAAGGGAATTTGATGCCCCTCTTCCCCAGGTATGGGAAGCCTGGACAGATAAAGATATATTGGATTTATGGTGGGCACCTAAATCATGGAAGGCAGAAACAAAATCAATGGATTTTTGGGAAGGTGGTGTTTGGCTCTATAGTATGGTAAGTCTGGATGGTGCGGAGTCTTATTGCCGTGCGGATTTCAAAGCCATCGTTCCTTATAAAAGCTATATTGGCGATGAAGGCTTCTGTGACAAAAACGGAACATTACGAACGATTTTCCGCCTATGCACTGGAGAAGTGAATTCAGCCCAACGGATACCGGAACAAAGGTGAAGGTTGAAATCACCTTCGACTCGGAAGAGGACATGCAAAAAATTATTGAATCAGGGTTTGAGGCAGGCTTTACAGCGGCTCATGGTAACCTTGATGAATTTTTAAATAAATGATGGAGCATGCATCGTCTTCTTTTCATGAAGACGATGCACCAAAATCAGGCACTGTTAAAATTAAGCGAGCAGCACCAAAAATTTTCGAGGTCTCTAAATGGTTTTGCTTGCAGTGGTTAATGGAATTTTTCTTCTCTAGAAAGCATTTCCAGGATTGCTTTCAACCTTTTTTCTCTTGTTTCAGGTTTTTTGGCTGTTTGCAAACGAAAAGAAATTGCATACTTGTTTGCCTTATTTAATGTTTTAAAAAATGTATTAGCCTTTTTATTTCTCGAAAGTATTTTCATAAAATCTTCCGGAATTTGCATTTGACTTGAACCGTCATATGCATTTGCCCACCTTCCGTCAATTTTCGCTTTTTCTACCTCTGCCACACCTGAGGGTTTCATCTTACCAAGTGATGTTAAACGCTCAATATGGTCTGTATTCCTTTTTGACCAGATACTTTTTGGTCTGCGCGGAGTAAATTTTTGAATCCAGGACTTATCATCATACTTATTAGCTTGTCCATCTATCCAGCCGTAACAGAGCGCTTCGTCCAGAGCTTCCTTGTATGTAATTGCTTTTTCTCCTGAAGCTTTTTTAAAAAACCTTAACCAAATACCGTTGTACTTGTCATAGTTTTTAGCAAGCCACTTATCGAAAGCATTGCGAGTTTTGAAAGATAGAACCGGCAGTTCTTTCTTATCAGGAGTTTCAGACAGCTGCATAATGTAAAGTGCGTTTTGATCTTTGCAAAGATATTAGCTCCCTTAAGACTAACGATTCCTACACTCTAAATGCGGCATTCCTGCTCACAATAGCCGGTATGTTAACGGTTGGCATTCTTAACCAGGTCTTTAAATGCATTTATAAATTTTAGTAAGTCATCTTTAACTTTACTATCCTTAATTTTTCCGGCTGCATCTATCTTCCCTTTTATTCCCTGTATCAGTATGGTGGTTTCATTTGTAAAATTTGCCATTACGGTTTTCATTATCAATTGCAGTTCTTCATGGCCTTTTTGCCCATGGGCTGAAGCGGTGATAAGCCCGGTTGGCTTATCGCTGAACACGGTAGCTGCAACACACCATTCAATTGCATTTTTTAGTCCGCTCGGAATGCTGAACACATATTCCGGAGTACAGATAATTATTCCATCCGCTTTTTCAATATCCTCTCTTAATTGAATAATTAGCTTTGGCGGATTGTTTAATGATAGGTCCGGATCAAAATGAGGAAGCCTTTTTAAATCATTGAAAATGGTCAGGTTGAAATTGGCTTGTGTGAGCTCAGATAAATTATTGATGAGCTTTTGATTTGCTGAGTTTTTCTGCGCACTCCCGATAATTGTAAAAATGTTTTTCTTTTCGGTCATCTTCTGTTAATCAAACATGCAGTTGTTCATCATTGCACATTCCGTTTTACTATATGTTTTTATTACCTCCGTTTTTATCAGCCTGAAGGAGTATTTTTTTTATCAGTACAATCTGCCCTAAATGGTAGTGGGTGTGCTCAATAATTCCGTGAATATTCTGATAGTAATTACCGTATTTTTCATCCGCCACGTTTTCCCAAAGCTTGTTTTCCGGCAGTTGTTCCACCAGGCCAGCAAAGTTTTCAGCATCAGCCCAAGTCCTGGCAAGCAATTTCTCCCAGTCTTCCCCGGATCCCACTATTTGATGGTTAAAGCTGTACTTATCGCTGGCTTCGAGTGGATTTCCCTGTAATACTTTCAGGAGTGCACTCACGTAATAATTCATGTGATAAACCAGCGCAGCAATGGTGTTAAAAGAATACACCTTAGTGGTGGCCTGTTGCCAGGTTACGTCTGCTAAATGTTCTTTAACATGTGACCAGGTCCAGTTTTTTCCAAAATAAGCTTCTCTGAATTGCCTGGCTATTTGTGATGTCAAATTCATAGTTTGTTCCTCCTTTTTTGTCTGTAAGCCTAATGATAAGGTTCCCAGCTTTCACGTTAATGTATTATTTGCAATAGCAAAATTAAGCAGCTATTGAATTCTCTTTTTTTTTCCTCTTTAACATAAAGCAAGCAAAATAAAAGTATGATTTTTTGTTATGGATTGACATTCATGGATTTTTCTGAATTAAAAATTGTGGTTTCCTGCTTTTAATTTTTCGAAATCGTGAAAATAATTACTGTGGTCAAAATATTTAATGGATTCCCGCGCGTTTTTTGAGAAGTATTTATACTCATTATTGCTCATATAGTAAAACTGATAAATTCTTTCTCTGAATTCAGTGAAATCAGAACAGAAATATCCGTTTTTACCGTCTACAATTACCCTATTGTTTTCCGGAAGGTTGGTGCTTAACACCGGAACTCCGTTATTCAAATATTGCTTTGCCTTAATTCCTGATTTCGATATTTGAATTGGGTTATCTGATAAAGTGGCAATACCAATATCGAAAGAAACAATTCGATCTTGAATCTCTTTTTCGGCATTCCAATTAATGCTCTCAGGTATTTCAATTTCAATATTGGAATTTTCTTTAAAATAATCATAAATGAAATTAATATCTGCTTTTTTAAGTACTCCTATAAAAACTATCTTAAATTTAAAAGAGACGCGCTTCAAGGCAGGAAAGACATATTTAAGCAGGCTGTCTTTATGGCCCCATGCAAACCCACCAATCCATCCTATAGTAAAAAGAGAATTTTTATTTTTTTTAAAAATTCCCAAATCGACTACCGGGGAAGTAACGTAAGTAATATTAGGATTAAACTGTTTTAAATGACGGGAAATTTCTATGCTGCCTGCTGCTATTTTTTCACAATTTTTTACGAAAAAGTATAAAATATCCGGAGAGTGCTCCAGGTAATCTGCATCATCAAGATCATATACCGTTTCCTGCCTTTGAAATATCACCAGGATTTTTAAAAGATTAGCATAGATAAATTTCGACTGGACTCTTTGAATAACTATTATTGAATTCGGCTTTCTGAAAAAAAGAGCTGAAAAATAAGCTCTGAGGAATAGATAAATCCTCTTTACAGAATAACCAGGTATCACTAAATAAGAACTTACATTTAATTTATCTTTAAAATATTCCAGAGGATATTTTGCGCGGTATCGTACACTGGGAGAGTCGAGATTGTAGTAGGCGAACCAATAAATAAACTCTATACTCTTGTTACTCATCGATGCTTCTTTATTTCTCTCCCTGAAGAAGCGGCTGTTAGCTGCTCCTCCTTTTGCTTTTTCATTACTGTCGGCTTTCATCTGCAGAAAAGCGACTGCTATGCTTACTAATTCGTTTCCGCATATTTTTTAAAGTTATCTAAAATAGCCTGCCACCCATTCCGCTGCATTTCAATTGAATTTTCGTTTTCTGCTTCAAATGTTTCAGTCACCTTTGTTCCGGTGCCATTATTTATAAAGTTGATTTGCACTTTTCTTCCATCGTCCAGGGCGAAAGTGATCAGGTGATTTGTTATGATTTCATCATAAATTCCTCCAAAGTCAAAGCCGAAGCTGCCGTCTTTGGCCTCCATCCGAGCGACAAACTTTCCGCCTTGGCGTAAATCATTTTCAGCTTTTGGTGTATGCCAGTCGTCTGAGGCGCTATTCCATTTTGTGATGTGCTCCGGAGTAGTCCAGAATTTCCAAACTTTTTCTATAGGTGCTTTCACTATAGTTTCCACCGTGATTGTTGCAGTGTTTCCTGTTACCATTTGGGTTATTTACGGTTTAATTTTGTGATTGATTTTTTTCCTCAATTGTCTTATCATCGGCAGATAATTAGTGCTTCCGATATCCCTTTTCAATAGTTTTTGAAGATAAATTTCTGCAGGCATTTTGAAATTTTTCATTTCAAAAACATCTTCAAAGAGCCTGATAAGTTCCTGAAACCTAACACAATCATTATGGTTTAATTTTACAATTTGAATATCCATGACAGTAAAGTATTGATAACTATTGTGGTGTTTTAGTGGGGTTAATATTTGTTGTAATTAATGTTAAAATGCTTCCTTCTCTGTATTTAAATGTCTGTCATTAGCTTTATTAAGTGAATTCAGTAATGCTTTATTGAAATAGGTTACTTTTTCGAATTCCCGGATATTGATTGATAAAATAGAAATATCCGGAAACATTTCATTAAGTCGTTCAATTATTCTTTGGGAAAGATTTGTCTTTTGTTCAGCAGTTCTACCTTCCATGATGTTGCCAAAGATGTGAATGAAATTATTTTTATTTTTTCCTAATTTAAAATATTGATAAGGCCGGATTCTCACCTTAATGTCGTTTTCAGAAAATAACCCTGTCTGTTCTGCAACATCATAAACGGCACTCATTATTTCGTCAGGTGATTTTTGTTTGATGATTTCTTCAGAACAATCAATAATAAAATGTGGCATTTTTAAATTTTATTTAAGAATTAATAGCGGGTATGGAATGGTGTTCATGCAGGATTGTCCATTGATCGTTAATCTTTTGCAGGCCAATTGTTAGCCGAAAATCTAAGTCCTCATAAACTCTCCTTAGGTTTCTGTTACGGCATTTCATTGTTGCAAAACAAAAAGCAACATTATGGCCGGCTATAATTTTCATTGTCTGAATCAAATACTCCTGGTTGTGTGGCTACAAAAAAAGTGTCTCAGGTTTTTCTATAAGCGTCAATGCCCATCGATTGAAAAGGCTCCGGGACATCAAACATCACCATGTCCTTGTCGTGATGGGCCAAAATGCCATCCATATTTTTTGTCTTAACAGCAGAAACCCAGTTGTTAATGAGTTCCCGGATTCTGTTTCGTTTTCCTTGTCGTCATTTAATTGAATGCCTTTTTTATTCCTGTAAAGGTACAAGGATTGGAAATCCAACAATAGAAGCAGTGGCATAATTGATATGGTCTGCTATTTACGTACACCCGCAAAGTCCACAGCATCACAAGCGAATCCCTCTTTATGGGAATGTCTAATAGAAGCACAACTCTTGTCTTAAGCGCTTCATCTTATTCTGTCGAATCCATATTGTGTACTGTAGTTTTGTCTTTTTCTATCTGAAGTTAAATATTACAGGAAAAACAAAAGTCACTAAGATTGCCCATAGAACGTAGACAGGTAAAAAAGAAGCTATGCTATTTTCAACCTCCCCGATTTCATTGCTGTCTTTCACTGCTTTGAAGAGTCTGTAAGTTACAAACAGGAGATTTGTCAGTATAAGAATATTGCCGCCGAAAACTGCAAGCCGGTTTGGTGTAATTCCCCATTCGGAAATCCTGAATAGAATTGCGGAAAGGGCTATGCCATTGATAGTTATTGTCATCACGGAAAGCGCAAGCAACATCATTGTGCGGATTTTAATGTCAGAATTTCCTGAGGTCTCGGTGATTGAGAATAATATAATTGTCATTACACCGATCAGAAGCAGGTTAAAAATCAATAGAAATTCCCTGTCATTGTACGGGTCTTTATCCGTATAGATTACAGCAAACAGATAGATTACAAGTGTCGCCAAAACTAATGGTGTAAATACCTTTGCTATTACCGGCGAAACTTTATTTACCAGGTGAGGATTTGTCTGAACCAGGTAAGTCCCTAAAATAGGAGCAGCTGCCACTCCTGAAATCCCCATGTATTGGATATAAAAATCTTCTATTTTTAAGTCTATAAGTTCAAAAAGGCCCATAGTTACTATACTCAATAACCCTCCTGCAATAAGTATGATAGTAGTCATTACAACCAGGTCTCCATTGAACCTTAGAAAGTCAAGTCGTCTGTGGTTGTTTTTCAGGCTGTCTGCTGTAAATGTAAAACCCAGAACTGCCCATATAAACAATGGCAGATGAATACACGATAGAATCAGCGTGTCGCTTTCATTGTTGTCCGGAAGAATGTTAATGAAGAAAACTGAAAATAAAATGGCAAAAGAAGCAATAGCTAATCTCCTGATTTGAATCTTTTGTTTCCATGCAAAGTATGCTGTCAATAATGGAAAAAACACAAATGCTATATTCCTGGGATAAAAGTATTCAGGATTAATGCCGGCGAATCTGGGGATTTCAGCAATGGCTCCTGCAATAACCATAGCAATCATAACAAATGTCAATTCCTTGTTTGTCCCCCAGGAGATTTCATTTTCAAAGTTTAGTCTTTCATTCCAAATTTTAGCCGTAGAATTTTCCTGCAGCCCCGTATAAACAGAGTTAAACGCTCTTTTGAAGGTTGTTTTATTGTCCCGATACAGCTTTTCAAGTTGCCGGGGATTGTCTAAATTATTTTTGATTTCTTCTGTCATTGTATTTGTTCATTTAATAGTCTTAATAAGGTTTTTTTTTATTTTAAAAGTACTTTGATATACAAAGTTAAATGGTAAAAAAAATTTTAACCCGGACCATGGGGAAAATCAGGTCTGACAAAGCCGTTTGCAAACGAGCATCTTGCCGCACCCGTAAGGTAGCAGAGACTATATTTTAAAACCTCTTCAATGATTTGCTTGTTTGTTTTTGTATTCATTATTTCTGTGATTTAATTAATTTCTCCAATGCTTTAAGATGATCATCGAAGGCTTGTATTCCACCTTTGGTTACAAAATATTTGGTATTCGGTTTTCTGCCAACAAAAGACTTTTTCACGCCAATAAATTTTTCTTTTTCCAACCCTTTGAGGTGGCTTGCCAGGTTGCCATCGGTCAGATCAAGATAATCCTTCAATGAATTAAAATCAAGCATTTCATTAACAGCCAGCGCCGACATAATGCCAAGCCTGATCCTGCTTTCAAATGCTTTATGCAAACCATTAATTGATAATTTCACCTTTCGTATCTGTAATGCATGTAAATACCATAAATAATATGGACTATCCCGAAGCCCAAAGCCCAGAATAATAATCCATACTCAACAAAATAGGAGCTGATCAGACCAAACACGATTTCAATAAGCCCTAAACTTTTCACTTCAACATATGTGAACTTGCCGGCATTAAATAAAGCCAGGCCATAAAATAGTAATGTGAATGGAGCAATCAGGCCAATCAAACCTTTAGTAATCAGGATAAGGATCAGAAGTCCACCCGTAATAAGCGGGATTGCCATACTAATCACGAGCTGCCTGGCAGTAGCATTCCAAAGTTTCTCCCCCCTCCGACTAGCATTTTTATAGGAATGAAAAATGGCTGTACCTATTGCAAGCATCAATACTATAACTGCTAAAATAACAACCTTGATCAGGCCAGAAGGCAAACTTCCTGAATTGGTGGTGTTGAACGGTATTTCACCAGGGTTGAAATATAAAATTTTATAGGCAATATAAGCCCCTGCCAATGCATAAATACCTGCCATTACACCTGCCCAGCCGGAGAGCGACAGGAATTTGGAGGAACGCTCCATCATTGAGCGTATCTCGGCTATATCCCGTATGTAATCCTGTTCTTGCTTCATTTAAAAGTACTTTGTACGGCAAAGCTAAGTAATAATTGCGATAATGCAAATCTGCCTGATTATAATTTTTGGGGTTTATATCTTTTCCACCGTCAACCACGAATCTCGCACTTATGCTGAAAATTTTTGAGTGAGACACATGGTAGAGCAAATTCCATTTACTTTTTTTGGGAGCAGTTTACAACGATTGATTGTTGCAGTAAGAAAGATTCATTAAGGTTAAGTGATCATTTGAATGGTTAGCTGGTACGCCTGCCAGGATAAGTACCTTTTTCACCATAATTCATGCCTTGAGACGCTTAAAATTCTTTGCCAGTAGGGTAGGGGATAACCCTACTATCAAAATTTACATAATTAATAGCTACAAAATGAAATCAAGTAACGAAGAAACACGTCTTAAAAACCTTCATTCAGGTAATTAGTAAAAATTGGTTAAAGACTTGCCATCATAACTGAAAGCAGCAGTCTGTATCAACGGATGGGTCCTAAATCCAGTTGGCCGTTTTAGTTCACTGCTGCAAATCGGTCACTTGAATTACCAACAAATTTGCGTTTAGTTAACAAAGAAAAAGTAGCAAAAACAAAAATAATAGTAATTGCAAAGTGATCAAATAATTACTTTGCAAGTCTAAAGGTTGGTCTTGCAAGGGTAGCAGTGATTGGAAGACCAACAACAACTCAAATATGGATGAAGTGTAGTAAAGTTAATTCAACAGTTTTGTGTATTATTCTTTTTTAGGTTCTTCCTTAAGAAGCATAAAATAAGAAGCAACAAACCTTCCGTTTACAATCTCTCCTACCACTGCTGCTTTTCTTATTGCATTGCAGAAACCATCTTTTGTATGAGCATCGCCGTGAGAATCAATATCTGTTCCATCAACAAAATAAGATTTGTCTTTTATCCTGATAGCGAGGCTGCAATTTTTCCCCTTCATGCCTAATTTACATTGGCCGCAGGCGGCATCAACGATCAAAGTGTCTGATAACTGTGTTATTGCCGGTTGATTCTGCGCCATTGAAGTGAATGCAGAACAAAAGAAAATGAGAAGGAATACAAGTTTCATAAAATGTTTATTTAAGTAGTTCATCAATGATTAAAATTAAAGAAATGCTGATGATTTGGGAAAGAAAATTCTTTTATGATAAGAGATAAAACAATTAAGCAAATCGTTTGCTAAAGAGTTATCGGGAAGCATTAAAACTTGGCGTGCGACCACCCATGACCCGTACACCGGGATTTAGGATGTGACTTATCTTCAATTTGTTTATGAGAAACATCAAACCGGATGTTACTCCTGTTACTGCAATCAATGAAGTAAAACATGGCGAAGTATTGTCAATACTTTCAGGACTAAAAATTATTCACACACCCGGGCATTCTGCCGGACATATTTTTTTACTCTTAGAAAAGAACAACTATTAATTGCCGGTGATATTTGTGCAAACGCAAGTGGGCTGGGCTATAGCATCCTTTACGAAGATAGAGATTTAGGAAAAAAAACTCTAAAAAGAGTAGCTCAATATAATTTCAATATTGCTTGCTTCGGGCATGGTGATGTGCTTATGGATGGTGCTAATAAAAAAATAGCAGAAAAATTTAGATGAATGCTATTGCATTAATATTCGAGGTTGTTCCGTTTCAAGTTTTCGACTTGGAATATTATCGTGTCAAAAAATATAGTTAACGCATCAAGCTTGTTATTCTTTACTTTCCATATTGTTGCAACGTCTCCATTGATTGCTTTGCCATTTGGAAATATATAATCGTAATTCTCAATACCACATGCGTTGTCGCCGTCTATTATCATTTGCTTAGGTCGCATGTTTTGAAATAATTGTGAGAAGCGTTTGATGATGTCAATATAGGCTTGTTTGCCTACGATTGGTTCTGTCTTTGACATGTCGCCACCTACAAATTTGAAGTCGTCAGAAATTACTGCCTCCCAACCTTGCTTTTGCGCAAACCCTTTATAATAGGTGTCAAGAAGGTCTTTTGGTGTTATAAAATTTAGTTTTTTGATTGTAAGTATTTTGACCAAAATTTTTCTGTCAATTTGAAGTCAGCACTGTTGCCAAAGCATAACGCACAAACTTGAAGACTGGCGATGTGGCGGGAATAGAATTCCGCAGGAACCAATTTTTGATGCACCGACCCAATAGTTCCCGATTGATCTATGTAAACCATACCACAGTACAGGCTATAATTGCCGCGGTCTGCTGCTCTTTCAATGCATCCTAAATAAATAGCAATTTTATTTCTTAAAGCAGTTTCGCAAATGGGTTTGAAATCACCGGCATGTATCTGCACTGCTTCCTGCACATGATGCGCATAAATTTCTTTTTGTATTTCTGAATTAAAGCGGGCACCATCAGTTAACTCAACCCAAAAAGGATAACCGGGTAAAAGCCCTTCTCCAAATACTACCAGACCGCAACCCTTTGCGCCTGCTTCATCTATCTGCGTAATTATTTTTAATATGGTTTATTCTTTATTTAACCACACCGGCGCTATTTGAGAAATTGCTACATGGAGTTGCGTTTCTTTCATTTATAAAAATTTAAACAACAGAAGAAGGTTGATAAGCCATAATTGCTTCTGCAAAACGCTCCATCTCTTCTAATTGCGGGCTGCATTGTAACAGGAAGAAATCAACACCTACTTTTTCAAATTTTTCAATTTGTTCAGCAATCTTTTCCGGCGTGCCGGTTAATCCGGTGCGCAAGCCACGGTTTGTTACTGAATAATCTTCCAGTGAAACTCTTTTTTCTAATTGTGTTCCATTAAGCCATTGTTGATAATTATCATATCCGCGGGCAGAGGACTTAACGTCCATTATCCGATCCATTTCTTTTTTAACTTCTCCTTCTTCATTTCGTACAATTGCATAAGCTGCTACTCCATATTTCATTGCCGGCAAGCCTAACTTTTCACGGCGTTCTTTTACATCGTTTATACGTCTTCCTATCACTTCGGGTGAATCTCCGTGCATTACATAACCATCGCATATTCTTGCAATTAAATTTTTGCCTGCTTCAGATTCGCCGCCCGCATATATATATGGTTTTACAATAGGTTTTGGCTGAAGTATTGTGTCTCTGACACTGTAATATTTTCCTTCAAATGTAAATCCATCTTTTTCCCACATGCCATTTACTATGGTAACCCATTCATCCATTCTTGCATAGCGATCATCATGTTTTTCATATTCTATTCCGTATTTTAGTGCTTCATCTTCCCACCACGAGGAAACAACATTCAATGTTAAACGTCCATTACTGATATTGGCAATGTTTGCAGCCTGTTTAGCAAAGATGGCGGGTTTGTGAAATGTAGGACGAACAGCTATCATCAGTTCAAGTTTTTTTGTAACAGCTGCCAATGCTGCCGTAGTTGTAAGCGCATCCATAGAAGGAGCATCGGCACCTTTTAAATCATTCAGAAATAATTCAGCTATTAATGTAATGTCATAACCAATCTCTTCACTGCGCTGAGCTAAACGCTTAGTATAGTTCCAGCTTGTTTCCATTTGCTCATCATCTACGTTGCGAAGCCAGCCGCCAAAAACAGGTAACCAATATCCAAATTTCATGTGTTTAATTTTTAATGTTTTGAAAGTAGTTCAATAAAATCAACCAGGTTTTTAAAAGGATCAAAACCAATTACATTTTCGGCATCGGCAATAAAATTAGAAAGCGCATTGATATCGTAAAATAACATTTTACCGGTCCTGTCATCAATCATATATTCAATTCCGCCTACATCTATTTTTGCTTCAGCTACAATTTTTTCTACAGCAGTTATCACTTCTTCAGGCGGTGTAAATGGCTCTACTTTAATTCCTTTTTTTGTAGCAGTTGTTAAGCATACTTCACCTATTTCCTCCATGGCTGCAGGCTCAGGTATTTGACAAATCTCAGCCGGACAAAGATTAAAGCTTTCTCCTGATGAATACACTTTAATTGCATAAAGAAACTTGCCGTTTAAAGTTTCTACACGGTTGATATGTCCGCCACGTGCAGGGATAAATTCCTGCACCAAAGCTGTTTCATCTATACCTAATTTAATGGCATCATTTTCAACAGCTTCTTCCAACGCTGATAAGGAATTGAATTTTATAATGCCTGCACCACTGCCGCCAATATTAGGTTTTATCGCAAGCGGAAAGTTTAATTGATTAGCAGCATCCATTATCTGTGATGTATGATTAACAATTATTGATTTAGGGAACTTTAATCCCAGCTTTTTAAACAGCACTAACTGCAATGCTTTGGAAGTTTCAATTTCTGTGGCTCTGGAGCCATTAATAACCCTAACTCCGTTTTCTTCTAAATAGCCAATAAGGGATTTAGAATAAAATATTGCCTGACCATGTCCACGCAAATAAGAAGATGAACTTACTCTGTTTACAACCACACTATATGGTGGTATTTTAAGTGGATCGAACTGATGAAACCCCGCATGTAATTTTTCATAATTTAATCCTCTTTCATCTAAGATTTTAAAAAGAGGCTTGAACCACTCGGGATGCTCATAAAATATACCAATAGGTTTAATCATATAATTTAGTTAATTAAGAAATTAGAAATTCAGGAAACTATAGTACCAATTCTAACTGTAATAAGCACAACAACAGGGGAGCAAATAATACATATCTACAGTGCTTTTGATCTGCAAAAATAACAAACCAATTTCTACACAGCCAAATAATTTGTTAAGGTTATATACTAAACTTAACATTAATGCTTTGTTACTTTTTGCAAAGGTATAAGCGGTTGAAAGACCAACAACAGAAACGTTGCAATTGCTGTTGGGGCTGGCTCCTTATAATGTATTTAAAGAGACCAGCAGCGCCCAATAAGTAATAAAGAATTTTTTTTTATTAAGAATATAACCGTTCTGATAAAAAATCTTATTGTCCAGGCAGTGAAAACAAGGTGCCATTGTTCAAAGTTGACTTTAGCACTGGCCTAACCTTTTGTTTAAAAAACATTAGTGAAAGAAGGATGCTTCCAGCTTTTCACAATACTCTTTTAGGTCTTTAGCCATCTGTTGCATACCCTGTAAAAGAACAGTACGCTCTTCCTCCACAATTTCCGTTTTACCTGCATTCAGGAAACGCCAGGAAAAGACACAATCTGTTTCGTTAATCTCTTTGAAATTAAATTCGTTCACCAATGAAAGCCCCCTCTCTTCGATTTCCCAACTTTCAGCATACGAAATTTCTTTCTCTGTCATTGTCATCTGGATGGGCGAGACGATAGCTTTGTAGTTATTAGAAGTGCAATAATGAATGCTTCCAACGTATACAGCGGGTATATCCTGTTCTACCTTTTGCAGGCCGGACAGCCATTCAGGACGAGTAGGAATGTTCATGAGTACCATATAAGCGTCACGGTAGTTGCATGCAATAGGCAGTTCGTAGTATGCTGCAGATTCTATGGAGTAACCGGCTTGTGGTTTTGGCGATTGGGGAATCTTTTTTCTCTCGTCATTCAGCAGCGCATAGCGATAATCCACCTTTCCAATAGAAGGGTAGTCTTCTGAAGAAACAGACCATTCCATTCCGGCTTCAGTTGATTCAATGGAGTGCTGCAACAGTTTTTCCGTTAGCAGCAGGTACTCATTTGAAGGTACACTGTTTTTAAGAAGCCGGTGGGCAATAATCACATCAGTGCCCGAAAGTTTTGTAAATCCTCCGGCTTTTATTTCACCAACTGATCCATGATGGGCCACAAACTTGAGCGTAAGACTGGTGATTTCTTTGCATGCCTCACAGGGACAGACATTGTGTTGCTGCATCCAGTTCCGCTGAGAATGAAAAGCATTGAAAATCTTAAGGCAGGTGCCCTGTATCTCTTTTTGAGAAGGCGCCGAACCTCTTTTAAACATCAATACTGCATCGCCCTCAATCTCGGAAATCTCATATTCGTCTTTAACTACATCAATAATGGTATTGATAAGCATACTTATGGCAGTGGAGCTGTGGCTGAGCTCGGTATTGGTCATAAATTCAGTAAACCCGCTGATATCCGGAATTAAAATAGTTGCAGTAGATCCAGCCATAATGAAATAGTTGTTTACTAAAGTAAGAAAGATTTACAAGGCGCCGCCTGGTAATTGCTTTTTTACATTTATTTATGAAATTATTTTTATTTCTTGAGCGATGATTAAATATATCATTTGGTCGTCTTGATGCCCATCTGGACACCGAGCTTTTCATATTCAATATCGTTGGGTTCCCATAGTTCAATTTTGTTCCCTTCTATATCAATTATATGAACAAACTTTCCGTAATCAGCTGTTTCAATTTTGTCGACAATTGTTACACCTTCTTTTTTCAGTTCTTCAACGAGACCTTCTAAGCCAGCAACTCTGTAATTGATCATAAAATCTTTTACTGACGGTTCAAAATATTTTGTTGAATCTTTAAACGGACTCCATTGAGTATATCCTTTTTTTGTTGAATCCGTAGCTTGTCTCCACTCGAATACGGTTCCGTATTGATTAGTGTTCAATCCGAGGTGGGTCTTATACCATTCTTTCATCTTGTTAGGGTCTTTACATTTGAAGAAGATTCCCCCGATGCCTGTTACTTTTTTCATTTCAGAATTGCTGGTTGATTTGTTAATTAAATTGCTGGAAGCAATACCAAGCCCGAAGGATGCCGCAAGTGCGAATGAGATGAGCAGTGTTTTTTTCATGCTGTTAAATTATAGTGAGACATTTTGGTTGATTGTATTTGCAAAAAATATAACGCCTTTATCTGGGTTATGTCACTTTCCTTTTACTGATGCGTTAATCATTTATTCTAAAATCTTCAGGTCAATATCATCCAGCTTATTGATATAAAGGCAGCCAACCCCTGTCTTGTGCTTACCTAGTTTTTTCAATGAGGAAGTATGGGCCTGCAGATTCATCAGGTATAGTGAAAGGCTCGCTTTACGGGGAGAGAAACCCATTTTGAACCAATCAACTTCCCGTCCTGTGGAGGGGCTTTAATATCTTAATTTTCCAAAACCAACGATTGAGCTGCCCCACATTTTTGGTTTTTCCCCGGTGACCTTTTGCATTAGGTTGAGTAAAAGAAAACTGTCTTCACGCTTTTGATTATTTTTCACGCTATTAATAAAATCATCGGTACTGGAAGTAGTTTCCTTCGTTTTTACTTCTGCTAATTCCCCCATTTTGATGTTTTTTATTGGGATTGGTTTGACTTTATGCAAGGTATTTGTTCATCAGGAATAAAGGAAGTTTTAAAATAAGAGCCCGCCAAGGAGGCTCATGTAAGTTTTGACTTCTTTTGCTCAGAAATCAGAGTTTAAATGATTTCTGAGATTTATTCTGGCTTACCTGCATGTGGTGTATTGTTGTTTAATTTAACCTTCCAGGGAAAGAAGAGTTTTACTTTTACAGTCTTATTTCTTTACAGCCGAGACGAAGGTTTACAAAGTTTTATATTGGAGGTTTTGCGCTGGATCTTGTAAGTAAGCGATGTTGCCCTCAATAAATTTTTGTAATCCCCTTGTTATGCGTTCGTCCTTCTTGTTGGTCAATAATTCCGGTTTATTATTTATTGTCTTTCCAGCCGTTTCTGTAAACACTTAGTCGGCAGGTTCCCATAGCTCTATCTTATTTCCTTCAATATCCATAATATGAACAAATTTCCCATATTCAGAACCCTCAATTTTGTCAACTATGGTAACGCCATTCTCTTTTAGTTTTTCTACTAATGCTTCAATATTTTGAACCCTATAGTTAATCATAAACTCTTTTGTAGAAGGTGCAAAATATTCACTGCCTTTTTTAAAGGGACTCCATTGGAGGGAGTTTATTTCGTCAGGCCGGCTTAGATTTCTGGATTCAAAAGTAGAACCCCAGTCATTGACATCAAGTCCTAAATTTTTAGCATACCATTCTCTGGTTTCTTTTGGGTTGTCAGAAAAAAAGAAAATTCCTCCAATTCCTGTCACCTTTGGAATATTGTCATTTGATGAACCTGTATTCCCGAGCTCATTTTTTTGTTCTTCCATTTTTTTGTTTTTTTATTTGTGTATCAATGTCCATTAAACTAATTTTTAACTGAATTTCTTTTTAAAATTAATGAACTGATAAGTGTTACAACCAATCCAACGGGCAAAATTTCAACATAAGTCATCATCGCATTAAAGAATGGATTTTTATACATCGCGGAGAAGTTCGCCATTTGTGTTGTTTGCTTATCTATCTCTACCTGGCTTGCTCCGCTTGCTCTCAGCTGGTTAAGGGAATGAGCTGAATATTTTTCCATAAAATCGGGAATGAAATAAAAATAGTCAATAAGCCAGGCCACAACATATATGGTTGAAGCGATTAAAACAATCATGATCCCGATCTTGAATGCTTTGCCAAAACTGATAACTCCTTTATTGTATTTATCTCTGTAATTGCGAATTGCAACAAACACTAGTGAAAAGGCGAGGAGCATAGAAGCATGCCCGATGAGCATACTGCTGTCATAATCAATGTTGCCTTTACAATGGCTCAGGTAGTTTACAGTAGACAGCATTGAAATAGAAACAGCAATGCCTGCAATAAGCCCGTAGATGATAATATTCTTTGTCATTTCTTTATTTCTTTGTTGGTGCAAATGTGGCTGTGGCCCAACTTTTTCTTCTCATACTTTCGGCTATTTTTCTTAAATCACGCAGACTTTCATACCAAAGTATGAGATTAAGGAATGAGGCTAAAGCGTTTTGCCTTTTCAATCGCTTGTATCCGTCTTTTCACATCTAATTTTATAAAAAGATTTTGGTTGTGTGTTTTAACGGTGCTTAATGAAACAAAAATTTTTGCAGATATTTCTTCGTTGCTGTGCCCTTGTGCCATTAAGTTAAGAATTTCCAATTCCCTTTTGCTGAGTTCCAACTGAGAGATAAGGGAGGTATTGATGATAAAATTTTCATTCCGTGTTACATACACTTCTTTTTCCACCAACAAGGTTTCAATTTTTGGTTTTGAAAGTTTTAGTGCAAGCCATATTCCCAGTGCTGTAAAAATGAAGGCAATAAAGCCAGTATAGATTATAAAAGAGTGGTCAAAAATGATAAAGCGATTTTGTTATCGGTCATGGTACAAATATTCAAAACCTGCAGTTATATAAGCGTTCGCACTGTAGCCACAGAATTACCGCTACTATTAAATATATCCGGTTCATTCGCCTCATCATTATTGGATGTGATGTAATATAGTTTCAAGTCTGTATTAAGGTGGTTACATGCAATGTCGTTTGTTTGAGTTTCCACTTATTGATGTTAACGCCCTTCAACAAAAGCCATAAGCAAAATGATAATTCGCCAATAAACGAGGGAATCAGAATGGCGGGAGATATTATATTCGCAAATGACGGTGCAAGAATCAGTGCAAAGCTGTTTATTAAATAACATAATCCGGCAATTTGCATCATATACCCTATAGTCCCAGGTAGATAGCCAGACTTAATAATCAAATACCCAAGAACAAGGCACTCAATGCCGAAAAATATGAGACCCATGCCAAATCCGTATTCATCTTCCCTGATAGAAAGATATGCAAGAGTGTTTAGCTGGCTTGAATTAAATGCTTTCAGGTAATCCGAGCTTCCCAATAGAAATAATGTATGAAAAAGATTTAATTTGTAAGAAACCATAACAGCAGTCTGTACCAAATTGAATACCACAGCAATTAAAGCCAGGTTTTTGTTTACAGGTCTAAGCAATACGTAAAAGATAACCATTAAAGGGACATCGCAGACGTGCATTAACAAGTCTCCGGCAATGCCCAGGCGCCATAGAAACTGCGAAGCAATAATATTATGGGCTGTAGCTGCAGGGTCTCCTGAAACAATTAATTTACTTCTGATAAAAAGCTCACTGAATATACCGGCAACTATAATAATCAGATAAAGGACCCCACCGGCCCGGGTAAGGATTTGTGGCGAGGTTTCAGTTGTTTTATTGTTTGGGTTCATTGAACGCCTTTGTTGCGCTTTGCAAAGATATAAGCGGTTGGAAGACGAACAACAGCAACTGCGCAATTGCTTAAAACTTAATAAAGTTAAACCTCCTGACCCTGCGCTGTGTCTGACCCGCTTGCGGCAAAAGTTTCGCCGTTCGGGTTTATCGGCTCGGTTATTTACTGACGACTTTTGTTACTCTCAGAATTAGTGGTCTGATAAATCTGTATAGGAGAAATCCAAAAGCCGCTATTATCAGTATAAAAGCAGTTGGCAATATTGCTCCAAACGTAAAAGTCATGGCAAGAACAAAGCCCAGTATAAATTCCGGATAATAGACTGGAACGATCAGGCTAAGTGCCAGAAAAATATAAAACACGTTGTCTAACAAGGGTTTGTAGTTATTCATAAAAGAAGCTGCCAACACAATTCCAAAAATCAGCCCTAAAAGAAATAACCCCCAAACTTTGATATTCTGGTTTTTTACCTGTGGTGTCAATGGATCCCGTTTACTAACTCTATTTTCAATCTTGCTCAATAACAGCCAGGTAAGCAATGGGAGTAGCAGCCCGCCCCACCAATTAGAAATTTCAGGCATGTCTTTCCGATTTAGTATATGGTGGCTGGGAACCTCTCCATGAAAATATTGCCATAAAAGCAATCCGAGAATTGAAATTGTAACAATTCCTGTGATAAGGATTCTCGCCATGACAAAGTTTTGCCTTGTTATTTCTTTTGTTGACATTTTCACGGTTGGTGTTGTCCAGCCCTTGCAGAAGAACAAAACAAAATTGATTCTTCAGCTACAATATTTATCAAGCAATCATTTTTCAGTTCCGTTTCTTTTTGCCCGTCAGGCTACTCCAAACAAAATTACCGATATCGGTAAGGTTATTGGCGATGCAGCGGATTTGCAGGACTACATTTATACGAAAACCTTACCCGTCATATTGCCACGCCGATGTTAGCTGTTCGTTGTTGTTTTATTATTAGTCTGAAAGTTTATAAATGAATTCTTCAATTTCTGTCTGTCGCGCATTTGCAAAACCTTTGTCCATCCCGATTTTCACAAAATCGCATTTTTCTAAGACTTTTTGTGAGCCATAATTATCAAATGCAACACGTGCATAAAGGGGTCTGATTTGTTCAATTTTCAAAAATTCTTTAAGTGCAGTTGTGGCAATTCCCTTTCCCCAGAATTCTTTATCTATCCAATAAGTAATTTCAGCTTCCTGTTCTATCACAAACTTTGCAATACTACCTGCGATTACATCATTTACTTTTATTGTCCGCATATTTATTGTTGGGTCTGTTAAATGTCTTGTATACTTTTCAATGTAAGCGGTTTTGTCGTTTGGGTCTTTGGATGTAAAAGCTGCTAAATAATTTGCTTCCTCGTCAAGCTGAAATTGAAAAAATGTATTTAAATCATCTTTTTCTGTTTCCGTCAGTGTGATATTGTCGTTTGTCATACTTTTTACATCCTCTTCGTTTTTTATTGGGTTGAGTGTAGTCTTTACAAAGACCACTAATACAGCAGGGATAAATGAAGTTTTAAAATAAAAGGATCAGAAGCTACCATTTCAAAATTCATAATATTCATTAGAGCTGCTCCATTTAATAACCAACCAAAAATTCTCCATTTTTAAATTGTATGTATCTTTTTGTTGTACATTAATGCTACTCAGAGTACGAAGATATGACGCTGCGTCGTTGGGTGCCGGCATTCAGTTTTTTGTCGGCACATAGTAAAGTGTTATTGCACCACAGCCAAATGTTTTTGTCTTTAAGAGTTTTAAATTAATTTGATCAGTTATGTTCTTAAATAATGATAAACCTTTTCCTAGTATAGTTGGCTGAACACTGATTTGGATTTCATCAACTAAATTAAAATTCATTGAGGCTACAATTAAACTCGGGCTGCCAACTAAAATGTCTTTACCTTCTTGTTGCTTGAGCTCTAAAACTTCTTCTTTAATGCCTCCCTTTGCCAACTTTGCATTTTTCCATTCAACATTTTTCAGCGTGTGGGAAAAAACAATTTTTGAAATGTCGTCTATTATTACTGCAAATTCATCTATTGGTTTGCTACCAGTAGGATTTTTTACTACTGTTGGCCAGTAACTTTCCATAAGCTGGTATGTTATCCTTCCGTATATAAGGGTGTCTGCGCTACTTAATAGCTCATTGTAATGCTGATGTATTTCCTCATCTGCAATCATTGCCGTGTGGTCGCAAAAGCCGTCAAGTGTCATATTGATTGCTGCAATTAGTTTTCTCATTCTATTTCTTTATTGTTACCTGCAGTTAGGCTCTCGACATGAAGCGATTCGGTTAAATGTCAGAACGAAAGTTTATTAAAGTCGATGTCCTCATGTCGTGCTATTTCATTGCGTTCTTTATTATGTCAAAGTCTTCCTTTGCAATTTCACGAAAACCGCTAATGAAATAAAACCCCCACTCTTTTTTATTCTTAATAAAAGTAAGGCGCGCAAGTAAAGGACGAATTTCAACTTCCTGACTATTCTTAAATTTAACATTCCGTCTGTAAGGTTTAAAGTTGTCCCTTGTATTTGGTTGATAAGGTTCTTCATCAACAACTTGTCCAAGAGCGGTAAATTTTTGTAATGGTATACCGTTTTCAAATTTGTCTTTTGATGAATAGAATACAAGCCAATCACCTTTTGAGGGTTTGCTAATCAAATCTTTTCTGCCGTGCCCTGCCTGTGCAAAACCACCTGTTACACCTTTGAGGACATGGTCTCTGCTTGCACAAATAAGAAAATACTTAGCCATTATTAGAGTGTGTCCAAATGCTATTATAAGTTACCGGTTTAAAATTCGGTTGCAAGTGAACCTGCAAGTTTCATATGTTTTTGGAAATTCTTCATTCTGTAACAATATTCAATGCCTTTGATTTCTATGACACGGCCAAACATTTCTATGACACGGCCAAACATTTTAATGAGTAATTTTTTTCATAAGGTTCTCCGCGTTTAACCACAGCAAGAACGCGCGCCAGTAATTTGTTTTTGACTGCATTGAGTACGCTCATTTTGTTTTT